>NZ_DATCVJ010000064.1:0-19969 GCF_036566945.1 Chitinophaga sp.
TTTATGACGGCCTTTAACAGCTATATCAGCCAAAGCCGTTCTCATGAGGTATTTGAGTGTATTACCGATTGCGAATTACTGCGGGTATCCCGCACCGACCTGGAAGACCTGCTGAAACATAATCAGCGCTGGTCCGAGTTCGGTAAAATTGTTTACGAAGAAGTAATCCGATACAATGAACAGAAAGTGAAAGACCTGGTGAGTCTGACCGCCAGGGAACGCTATTTCAATCTGATCAACAAATTCCCGGATATTGTACAACATGTACCCCTGCAATACATCGCTTCTTTTATCGGCATAAAACCAGAGTCGTTAAGTCGTATTCGCCGCGAAATTATTTCCTAACATAGGTCAAGTGGATTGTAATCCCGTTGGTTCAACTTTGTGGGATCACAAACGAACCAATATGAATAACTCATCACTGAACAACGTAAAAGGGAAGACCGCCTTTATCACCGGCGCATCGTCCGGTATCGGAGAAGCTTTTGCCTGGAAACTGGCCGCCGCCGGCTGTCACCTGGTACTCACGGCCCGCTCCGGCGACAAATTACAGCAAACCGCCGCCGCCATTAAGGCGCAACATAAAGTGTCCGTGCATTACTATACGGCAGACCTTACCCGGCGCGAGGCGCCGCAGTATTTGTACGAACAGGTACAACAGGATCAACTTCGTATAGACATCCTCGTTAATAATGCCGGTTTTGGTAAATGGGCGCATTTCCTGGATGAAACAGCACCGGTATACCACGATATGATACAGGTAAACATCGACGCCGTGGTGCAGCTCACCCATTTATTTTTGCCTGCCATGCTGGAACGTCGTACCGGCGGGATTATTAATATAGCGTCTACCGGCGCCTTTCAGCCTTGTCCGTATATTGCGGTATACTGCGCCACCAAAGCATTTGTACTGAGCTTTTCGGAGGCATTGTATGGGGAGTATAAAGACCGTGGAATCACCGTTACCGCGGTATGTCCGGGCAATACGCAAACGGAGTTTTTTGTGGTGGCCAATGCCAATACCAAGGGAATGCCTTTTGATACGCCGGCACGTGTAGCCGAAGAGGGCCTGAAAGCGCTGTTAACCGGAAAAACATACAATGTAGTGGGCCTCTCTAATTACCTGCAGTCGCTCTCTGCCAGGTTTTTCCCCCGCAAAATGGTGGTGGGCATCGTAAAGGGAATGTTTGGCAAGCGGGTGCCTGCGCTGGCGAAATAGGAGGTGCGGGATCGCCTTTGGTGTAGTTTTTTAAAAATATCATTTTTAAAATGATATTTTTAAAGGAACACAGAACCAATATTATTTTCTAATGCGTTCCACTACCACCTGGTTGCTTCTTATTCCTACGTTATTGATATCCTGTACTTCCCGCAACAATGCTCATCGTACCTGGCAGGTATATGGCGGTAGCAAGGAAAATATTCACTACAGTGGGTTAACCGCCCTCGATACCAGCAATGTATCCCGGCTGAAAGTAGCCTGGGCCTATCATACCGGCGATGCCGAAGAAATGACACAGATCCAGGTAAACCCGGTGATAGTGGGAGATATCTTGTATGGCGTTTCTCCCAAACTCAAATTATTTGCCGTGAATGCGGCTACTGGCAAAGCCGCCTGGGTATTTGATCCTGTAAATCTTTCGGGAGAAGTAAAAGGCAAAGGCTACTTCCAGTTCAACGCTTGTCGTGGCGTGACTTATTACGAGAATGGCGCTGGCAGCCGCTATATCTTTTACACCGCCGGCGCTAAATTATATTGTATCGATGCAGATAAGGGCGTACCGGTGACTTCCTTTGGCGACAGTGGTTATGTAGACCTGCACCATGATATGGGTCGTAACATGGACCAGCTGTATATTACCTCCACCACGCCCGGCATTATCTACCAGGACCTCCTCATTGTAGGCACGCGTGTAGCTGAAGAAGCAGGCGGGGCGCCCGGCTATATCCGGGCTTATGACGTACATACCGGTAAGCTGAGATGGATTTTTCATACCATTCCCCAACCCGGTGAAGCCGGCTACGATTCCTGGGAGGATAAAGACGCCTGGCAGCATACCGGCGGCGCCAATGCCTGGGCAGGCTTTAGTGTAGATGAAGAGAAGGGGATTGTCTTTGCTCCCATCGGATCAGCGTCTTACGATTTTTATGGCGGCCGCCGCAAAGGCAACAACCTCTTTGCCAATTGTGTACTGGCCCTGGATGCCGCTACCGGCAAGCGGATCTGGCATTTTCAAACGGTGCATCATGACGTATGGGACCGCGATTTACCCACTGCTCCCATGCTGGTGACCGTGAAAAAAGATGGTAAGAAAGTCGACGCCCTCGTGCAGGTAACTAAAACAGGATTCATTTTTTTACTGGATAGGAATACCGGACAGCCGCTGTATCCGGTCACAGAAATGCCGGCGCCGGCAGATACTGCGCTGCCTGGAGAACAACTGTCTGCCACGCAGCCGGTGCCTTCTTTTTTCAAACCATTTGCAAGACAGGCGTTGCTGGAATCTGATCTGAACCACCTTGTGGCCGATTCGTCTTACCAGGAGATCAGGGCAAAACTGGCTACCTATAAAACCGGGCATATTTTTAACCCGCCTTCCCGGCAGGGCACCGTGATTTTTCCGGGCTTTGATGGTGGCGCCGAATGGGGCGGACCCGCTGTAGACCCCGAAACCGGTATCCTGTATGTCAATGCCAGCGAAATGCCCTGGGTACTCACCATGGTGGATACGAAAGACGAAAACCCAGTTGTGAAAGAAACACAGCTGCAGGCAGGGCAACGATTGTACACCGCGCACTGCATGGCCTGTCATGGACCGGAGCGCAAAGGCAGTAGTACTTTCCCTTCTCTTGTTAATATCCGGCAAAAATATAATGAAATGGCCTTTACCCAACTGGTAGACGCCGGCAGAAGAATGATGCCTGCTTTCAAACAGCTGGACAGCAGCGAGAAAAAGGCATTGGCCAGTTTTATCCTGGATATAAAAGCCGCACAATCCAATCCGTTTGTAGCACCCGCTAAAAACGTAGATGCCTATACGAATTTACCTTACCGCGCTACCGGGTATAATAAATTTTTAACGAAAGAAGGATATCCGGCAGTATCGCCACCATGGGGCACATTGAGCGCCATTGACCTGAACACCGGACAGTTGCTGTGGAAAGATACGTTGGGTGATTACCCGGAACTCAAAGCCAGAGGGATTCACAGCGGCACCGAAAATTATGGTGGTCCGGTAGTCACCGCCGGTGGCTTACTCTTCATTGCCGCCACGGCGGATAGTAAGTTCCGGGCTTTTAATAAAAGAACCGGACAACTGCTATGGGAAACAGACTTACCCGCTTGCGGTTTTGCTACGCCGGCTGTATATGAAGTCAATGGAAAACAATTGGTGGTGATTGCCTGTGGGGGTGGAAAGCTGGGCAAAAAGTCCGGTGATACTTACCTGGCATTTTCCCTGTAATCTACGTATCCGTCAACATTTAAAATATCTTTTACTATGAGTATTTCAAGAAGAAATTTTCTGATGAAAGGCAGCCTGGCACTGGCCGGCACTGCGCTACTGTCGAAAGAGTTGTTGGCCGCCACGATGTTCAAACCAATATTGGGCATCCAGTTGTATTCTATCCGGGATGATATGAAGAAAGATCCTGCAGGCACACTGAAACAATTGTCTGCCATGGGATATAAAAACGTAGAACATGCCGGCTACAGCCACCGTAAGTTCTACGGATATAATGCCAGAGACTTTAAAAAAATGTTGGATGACCTGGGCATGTTAATGCCCAGCGGACACACCGTGATGGGGAAACAACATTGGGATGCAGCTAAAAAGGATTTTACGGATGAATGGAAATATACCGTAGAAGATGCCGCCACCGTAGGACAACAATTTGTGGTCAGTCCATGGTTGGATGAAAGCTTGCGTAAAAACTATGACGACTTCAAAGGCTATATGGATGTATTCAATAAAAGCGGAGAACTGTGTAAAAAGTCGGGTATGAAATTCGGCTACCACAACCATGATTTTGAATTCAGTCAGCAGCTGAATGGACAAAAGATTTTCGATCTCATTCTTCAACACACAGATCCTGCTTTAGTGGCCCAGCAGTTGGATATCGGCAATATGTATCATGCCGGTGGTGTGGCATTGGATATCATTAAGCAGTATCCCGGTCGTTTTGAGCTGATGCATGTGAAAGATGAAATCAAAACCACGAAAGGAGAAATGGGTAGCAATTACGAAAGTACGGTGCTGGGTAAGGGTATTATACCGGTGAAAGATGTGATTGACCTGGGTAAGAAATCCGGTGGCACCCATTATTTTATTATTGAACAGGAATCTTATCAGGGACAGTCGCCGCTGGATGCCGTGCGTGATGACCTGCAGGTGATGAAAAAATGGGGATATTAATTGCATGAATACATTAGTAAAGCTATTTACAATAGCTACCTTAACGCTGCCTGTTTCGCTCTGTGCGCAGCAAGTACGCATACAGGGGGCAGAGCAGGAACTGATAGCAGGACCGACACAGCCGGCACAGCGTGGGCAGTGGCTGGACTCCCTGCAACAGTGGCGCATACACGAAAAGGGTAAATTGCAGTATAACGGACACGAATATACCCGGAAGGAATTCAGCTGGGTCAGTACTACTTTTATGTATGCGCAGATGATGGCGCATGACCGGTATTTCTATGATCCGGTAGCCCGTAAATATACGGTAGACCGCTATCTTGATGACCTGGAGCAACGCTACGGCGGACTGGATGCGGTGCTGATCTGGCCTACCTATCCTAATATCGGCATTGATAACCGCAACCAGTTTGACCTGGTAGCCGACATGCCCGGTGGCAAAGCCGCTATTCAGCAAATGATCCGCGACTTCCACAAACGGGGCGTGCGGGTGTTCTTTCCCATTATGATCTGGGATCACGGCACCCGTCGGATGGAGATTCCTATGGCGGATGCGCTCACCGAAGAAATGAAGGAGCTGGGTGCTGATGGCCTGAACGGAGATACCATGAATGGGGTGACAACAGCTTTCAAAGAAGCGTATATCCGTATGGGTTATCCGCTGGTGCTGCAACCGGAAATACATATCGGCGATCTGAAAATGGTGGAATGGAATACCATGAGCTGGGGCTATTATTGGTTAAAATGGGGCAGTCCTGATTTTGGATATGTACCAGGTGTAAGCGTATACAAATGGCTGGAGCCGCGGCACCAGGTGCATGTCACTGATCGCTGGGCCATTAATAAAACAGACGATCTGCAGTATGCTTTTTTCAATGGCATCGGCTACAATACCTGGGAAAATATCTGGGGCATCTGGAACCAGGTGCCACCACGGTATGCTGTCATCATCCGCAGTATCCGGCAAATATACCGGCAGTTTCCGGCCGTGTGGAGCAGTCCCGGTTGGGAACCGCATATCCCCACGATGCAACCCGGTGTTTTTGCAGCTAAGTTTCCCGGCAGTAACGCTACCGTATATACGCTGGTGAACCGCGATAGCATCGCTAAAAGTGGTGCCCAGCTCACGCTGTCAGAGCATGCGGGTGACCGGTACTACGACGTATGGAATGGGCGGTTATTGTTGCCCACCCGCCAAGGCAACCAGGTGGTCCTTGATTTTACCATACCGGGCAAAGGCTTCGGCGCCGTAGCGGTGATGCCGGCAAACGTGGCAGATAAAACACTGGACCGTTTCCTGGCCAGCCGGCGGCAGTTGCTGGCTACCCCATTGGAACAATTATCGGATACAAATGCGCCGCTTACACAACAGATTACACCGATCCCTGCTACCCGCAAGGCAGCGCAGGCACCCGAGGGTATGATCCTGATCCCGGCCACTGCCGCCTATACATTCGTGTCCCAGGGCGTGATGATTGAAGGCAATGAGCTGCCGGATGCCATTGGTGTGCAATATCCCTGGGAGCAGCATCCTCAACGTGCGCATAGGCATACGATGCCGGTAGCGGCTTTTTATATAGATCGCTATCCGGTCACCAACCGGCAGTTTAAACAATTTATGGAGGCGACCCGCTATCACCCGGCAGATGATCACAATTTTCTCAAAGACTGGCAAAAGGGGACCTATCCGGTGGGTGCGGAGCAGCAACCGGTTACCTGGGTAAGTATAGAAGATGCCAGGGCCTATGCCGCCTGGGCAGGTAAAAGACTGCCCCACGAATGGGAATGGCAGTATGCGGCGCAAGGCACAGATGGGCGGCTATATCCCTGGGGCATGCAGGCAGATAGCAGCCGGATACCGTTAGCTGATACCAGCAGGAGTCGTCATATGCCCGCTAACGTAGATGCACACACGAATGGCGCCAGCCCCTTTGGGGTAATGGATCTTACCGGCAACGTTTGGCAGTGGACAGATGAATATACGGATATGCATACACGCTCAGCCGTGTTAAAGGGTGGAAGTTATTATCATCCGCAAACATCCTATTGGTATTTTCCACAGGCACAGCAACTCACACAGCATGGTAAGTACCTGTTGATGTCGCCGGGCATGGACCGCGCCGGTACATTGGGCTTCCGTTGTGTGGCAGATTATTAAAATTAAAACGATCTTGCAAAAATATTGATGGCTATTTTACGAACAATGAAAAAATTACTCGCCTCATGAAAAGGAAAATAATCGGGGGAATGGCTTTGATATCCCTGTTGGTTAACGTATGCGTGGCACAGGCGCCACGCACATTTAAATCCTGGGTCCCCTCTACAGACAAAACCGTGTATGCCCTGGAAGGACAAGGCTGGAAGGATGGAATGGGGCTTTACTACGACCGGCTCCCCCAACGTGCAGAAAATGCGGTGCGAAAAGACGTATGGAATTTATCGCGCAATAGCGCCGGACTTAGTTTGCGCTTTAGAACAGATGCCGATGAAATAGTGATCAGGTATACTGTTAAAGGTACATGGAATATGCCGCATATGCCCACTACCGGCGTAAGTGGAGTGGACCTCTATGCCAAAAGCATTGATGGGCAATGGCAGTTTTGTGCCGGTAATTATAATTTCAGCGACACGGTTGTGTACCGTTTTACCAAACTGAAAAAGCAGGATCAGCATGTTAAAAACGTAGACTATACACTTTACCTGCCACTCTATAATTCGGTGAATTGGCTGTCTGTTTCGGTGCCGGAAGAAAGTGTATTTAAGCCGGTACCGGTGCGTGCCGATGCGCCTATCGTTGTGTATGGAACTTCTATTGCACAGGGTGGCTGTGCTTCCCGTCCGGGAATGGCATGGACGAATATCCTGGAACGCAAGCTGGACAGACCGGTGATTAATCTTGGGTTTTCAGGGAATGGCAGGCTGGAAAAGGAAGTAGTGGAATTCCTGACAGAAATTGATGCTGGTATGTATGTATTGGATTGCTTGCCTAATCTGACAGGAGCTGCGTTCACTGAAACGGAACTGAAAAAACGTATTACCGCAACCGTTCAACAGCTACAGGAGAAACGGCCGGGAGTACCTGTTTTACTCACTGAACACGATGGCTACACCAATGATGCCACCAGCGCAGAAAGCAAAGAATCCTACACCCGCGTGAACCGGATACTGAAGGCAGTAGTAGATTCTATGCTGACAGCAGGCGTGAAGAATATTAGTTTACTTACAAAAGAAGAAATAGGGCAGGACCTGGAAAGCACCGTAGATGGTATACATCCCAGCGATCTGGGCATGATGAATTACGCCAATGCCTACACGAAAAAGATTAAAAGTATTTTGAAGGAGCAAACCGGCAATAGCGTTACCACGATACCTGTTACCCAACGCCGGGATGCCGGTACCTACGATTGGGAAACGAGACATGCCGAAGTGCTGGCATATAATAAAGCACACAAGCCCCAGGTAGTATTTATGGGTAATTCCATTACCCATTTCTGGGGAGGTAATCCCGTAGCTCCGGTAAGGAGAGGTACGCTGTCATGGGATAAATATTTTGAGCCTAAAGGTGCCGTGAATATGGGTTTTGGATGGGATCGCGTGGAGAATGTATTGTGGCGCGTAGCGCATGGGGAACTTGATGGCATTTCACCTGCTTACCTGGTATTAATGATTGGTACCAATAATTTACAGTTGAATACAGATGAAGAGATTGTGAGTGGAATAAAAAATCTGGTGCAGGTAATACAGGCAAAACAGCCGGCAACGCAGATTATACTGATGGGCATTTTGCCCCGCCGGAATATGGAAAGCCGGGTAGCAGGGATTAATAAGTTGATATCCCGCATTCCGGATAATAAGAAAATAAAATTCCTCAATGCAGGTGGGGTATTCCTGCAGGCAGACGGCAAAATTCAGGAGACGCTGTTTTCCGATGGTCTGCATCCAAACCAGGAAGGGTATGAAAAGCTGGGGGCTTTAATCAACAAGCAACTGAAAATGTAGGAAAAAAAACGGGGGTCAGTTATATTCGCTACATTAGACTTCTATTAACGCAACAGCAGATTACTGTCGTCTCATCAGGATGGACCTAATCACAGGTGATAAATATTTTGAATGAGAGCGCAATATAACCAGGAGCCGCATTTCATCGTCGCCATAGGGGCTTCCGCCGGCGGCTTGGAAGAGCTGCAGTCTTTCTTTGATCATACGCCAATGGCGCAGGCTTCTTACGTTATTATCCAACATCTTTCCGCCGATTATAAAAGCCGGATGGTAGAAATACTATCCCGGCACAGTCAGCTAAAAGTACGGGAAGCCGGCAACAATATGCTGGTAGAGCCTAATGAGGTATACCTGATCCCCAGTCAGCAATATATGACCATACAGCATGGATATCTTATGCTGAAAGACAAGGAGTCTATTGCGGGCCCCCACAAAACCATTAATACTTTTTTCAATTCACTGGCGGAAGATAACGAGCATCATATTATTGCCGTGGTACTTTCCGGGTCCGGAGATGATGGCAGCGAGGGCGTGGTTAATATCAGCAGGGCAGGAGGACTGGTGATAGTACAGGATCCGGCGACGGCTCCATATAACAGTATGCCCCTGCACGCGATGGGCACCGGCGTGGCAGATCATGTGCTAAAACCAGCCGACATGCCGGCCGTTATTACACAGTACGTAAATGAAGTCCGCAGGAACTTTTTGCCGCATGTAACACAGGCGCTGGAAGATAAAAGCATGACGGCCATTATAGAACTGATCCGGGAACGGTTGCCGCTGGATTTTTCAGAATATAAGCCTACTACCATTCTTCGTCGTATTAAACGACGCATGGCACATTATAATTTTGATCACCTCGAAGCGTATTACCATTACCTGTTGCTGCACACAGCAGAAGTAGAAGCCCTGGCACAGAGTTTTATGATCAGCGTGTCTGCCTTCTTCAGAGACAGCGAGGTATTCGACGTGATGGAAGAAACTGTCATCCCGGAAATCATCTCCCGAAAAGAAAATACAGCCGAAATAAAGGTATGGGTAGCCGGATGTGCCACCGGGGAAGAAGCTTATTCACTGGCCATTTTGTTCTATGAACAATTACAGGTGGCCGGAAAAGAGATGGTGGTAAAAGTATTTGCAACAGATATCGACAAAGCGGCGCTGGAACAGGCGGGCAAAGGCTGGTATCCTGAACAGGCCAGCAGTGAAATATCTCCCGAAAGACTGGCAAAACATTTTACAGCAGAAAATAATGGTTACCGGATCAAAGTACATATCCGTAAGATGCTGATCTTTGCTCAGCATAATGTGGTAAAGAATCCGCCCTATTGTAACATGGATCTTATCAGCTGCCGGAACCTGCTGATTTATATGAATGTGTCCCTGCAGAACAAGGCGCTGTCTATGTTACATTTCGGATTAAATCCAAAGGGATATCTCCTGTTGGGATCCAGCGAAAATTTCGGTATGCTGCAGCCATACCTCTCAGAAATCAGTAAGAAATGTAAGATCTATCGTAACCTGGAATCGGCCCGTTCTGTGCGGTTCGATATCTTTACACCGGTGATGATAGCGGGTAATAGCCTGGAACCATTGACTCCATCTAAAAAAAGCGGTAACACCGGAAAGCGAAATTATATGCTGGAAGAAGTAAATGAATTTTTGCTGGAAGAAGGCCGTTTTGCCGGCATTTGTGTAGATCAGGACAACAATGTCGTTAAATATTTCGGCAAGGTAGAACAGTTTCTGCTACAGAAGATTTTTAGTTTTGATCTGATGGAGCTGTTGCCCAAATCACTAAGCGTTGCCTATATAACGGCATCACGACAAGCATGGCAACAGAATGAGCGTGTAACCGTGACCGGTATCCCTGTGGAAGATTACTCCCCGGCTAAAATGGTCGACCTGACCATCCGGCCACTGAATACCAGGGGTACAGAACGCCCCTTGTTGCTGGTGCTGTTTAGTGAAAGTAATACAGCGAAGTCCCCGGATACTCCTGCATTTGACATGCAAACCTATCTCAATGCCGGCTTACAAAGTCTGGAGGAAGAACTGAAAGAAACCCGGGAACACTTACGGGAGGCTATGGAAAAGCTGGAAGCATCCAATGAAAATATGCAGTCATTCAATGAAGAACTGGTTTCAGCGAATGAGGAAATGCAAAGTGCCAACGAAGAATTACAGTCGGTCAATGAAGAACTCCAAACTATTAATACCGATTATCAGCTGAAGATCAAAGAACTGATTGTGTTGAATGACGACATGGATAATTATTTCCGGAGCAATCTCAATGGACAGTTATTTGTTGATAGTAATCTGCAGTTGAAGAAATTTTCCCCTGCTGCCGTGAAACATATTAACCTGCGGGAAGGCGATATTGGTAGGCCCATACAGCATATTACCATTAATTTCAAAGACAATACACTGGAAGATGATATCCGTAACGTGATCAGCAACGGCACGGTATTAACGCGGGCTGTGGAGTCATTTAACGGGAACTGGTACCAGATGATGATCATGCCCTATATCCGGCAACTGGATCATTCACAGGATGGCGTCATTATTTCGTTTAATGATATTACCCTGTCAAAGCAGGCCCAGTTGGAACTGAACCGTACCAACCAGAGCTTGCAACGGATCAATGACGACCTGGATACTTTTGTTTACTCTGCATCGCATGATTTGCTGGGACCGTTGACCAGCATAGAAGGATTAATGAGATTGCTGAATGATAAGCTGGATATGGAAGACAACGAAATCGCATTGTATACGGATATGATTCAGACTTCCATTGCGCGGTTTAAGGAAAACCTGCGGGAGCTGGCGGAAGTAGGTAAAATTGAAAGCGAGATGCTGAAGGAAGTCCAGGAAATAGAGATCGCAACGGTACTGGATGAAGTATTTTTCAGCATACAGGATAAAATGTTGGCCGCTAATGTGGTAGTCCGCAGAAATCTGCAGGAAACCCATTTATTATTTTCAAAAAAGAATCTTCGCAGTATTATCTATAATCTAATTACCAATGCGTTAAAATTCCGTTCAGCCGAGCGCCCGTTGCAAATTGATATCAGTACCCGCATGGAAAATGACTATCTGTTGCTGGAAATAAAAGACAATGGTGTGGGCATAGAAAAGGATAAACTGGACAGTGTTTTTAATATGTATAAACGATTACATCCGGAAATAGAAGGATTAGGTATAGGTCTGTTCCTTGTTCGAAAAATTGTGGATGCCACCGGTGGTATGACCCAGGTGAAAAGTACCCCGGATCAGGGCAGTACTTTCAGTATCTTTTTTAATCCCCGGCAGCAGGGTTAATGCGCTGCCCATCTCCCTATAACCTGCTGTTAATAGCGCGTAACAAAGATTTGTTATCAGTGATCCCCACATCCTGCTGCAGGTGCCAGATCATGATGCCTGCTGCTCCATTTGCTTTCGCAAACAGCGGGGTGGCAGGGATTGCAGGTGCTGCAATATTTCCTGCTGCAACAGGATATAATCTGCTGTTTCGTAAAAAGAGGTCTGGTCAGCGTGGAACTGTAATATTTCTTCCCCTCCTGTCTTTTTCTTCTCTTTAATTCATTGATGGCCTGGTTGGTAATGGCGCGGTAGAGGTAATGCCGGATATGACCGGTAATAATAGTTTGTGCGCCCTTTTCCCATAAATGGACGAAAAGGTTATGTACCATATCTTTAGCGAGGCTGCTATCTTTTACCCAGCGATATGCTAACAGGTATAATTCTTCGCTCTAGGTATTATATAATTGCCGGAAAATAGGTACATCCTGGTTATGCAGCGCCTCGGTTATTTCTGCGCTAGTAAATGGGAATGCGTCCGTTTTCATGAATGGTGTAAGTATACGAAAATAGCCGGTAAAAGCAAAAAGCAGAAAGGATAAAGCAAAAAGCTATTTACCCGGAGATCTTCGCGAAAATAGCTTTTTGCTTTATCCTTTCTGCTTTACGCTCTCCTACGCATTTTGTCCTTCAAGCCACGACTTGAATTCAGTAACCCTTTCACGGCTAATAATAACCTCCCTATCAACATCGGGTGCTAATTGAAGAATTAATCTGCTATTGTAGTAGGTGGTAATTTTTTTGATGGCATCTATATGAATGATAAACTGCCGGTTAATCCGGAAGAACTGATTTCTGTCCAGCAGTTTTTCTATCTGATCCAGCGAATAATCCAGTGGCACACGCTGATTGGCGGCGGTGGTGGCCCAGGTAGTTCCTTTGGCAAATTGCAGCCAGGCAATATCCCTTGCTTTTACATAAATCAGCTGGTTGTTGATCCTGCCAATAAAACGGGTGCTGTCGCGGCGCAGAAACTCTTCTGCAATCCGGCTGATATCGACGGTGTAGTTGTTGGCGGGTCTGAACTGCTCATATTTTTTCAGGGCATTTCGCAATTCTTCCAGGTCGATCGGTTTCATTAAATAATCGATGCTGTTTACCTTGAATGCCTGCAGTGCAAAACCATCGTACGCGGTGGTGAAAATAATCGGCGTCCGGACTTTTGTTTTATTGAATAGTTCAAAACAGTTGCCGTCAGACAACTGTATGTCCATCAGCATCAGGTCTGCCGGCTGTTTTTGTTCCAGCCATTTGAGCCCTTCTGCTACAGATTCAATCACGGCAACAACTTCAATATCTGCGTTACACCTATGTAATAGCTGCGTAAGCCGTTCGGCATTATGCATTTCATCTTCAAAAATGACTATCCTCATGACGCGGTGATAATAGGTAGTTTTACAATAAACATCTCTTCCGTCTGACAAATTTCTATGTTGGTATTGCTGATTAGCGCATACCGTTTCTGTATGTTTTCCAGGCCAATGCCGGAGGATATTTCCGGATTGGCTTTTAGCCGGATATGATTAGACACCGTCAGGAAATCGCCTTCACTTTTAATGGTGACGAGCAGCGGGTCCTGTGCAGAAAACCGGTTATGTTTGATCGCATTTTCTATGAGCATCTGCAAGGTGACCGGTGGGATCAGTCCTTTTATTTTTACTTTTTCCGAGATATCGGTAATGAACTGAATGCTTTGCTGGTGGCGGATGCGGATCAGGAATAAATAGGAGTCCAGGAAGTCCAGTTCTGTTTGCACCTGCACCAGGTTTTCAAACTTTTTATCCAGTATATACCGGTAGGTTTTGGCCAGCTGTGTAATGTAATCGGCCGAGAGATCCGGGCTTTTATATACCAGGTTCGTCAGCACACTTAAAGAATTAAAAAAGAAGTGTGGATCGATCTGGTTTCTCAAAGCATCGTAGCGGGCCTGGATATTTTCGCGCATCAGTCTTTCTGTTTGCAGCTGGTATTCTTTCCATTCAGAATAATAATAGATGATACCATTAAATGCTAAAATAAGCAGGTAAAACATAAAGATGCCGAAGTACAGGTCGTAGCTGAAGCGGAGGAAACTGTTCCAGGCTTCATAGCGGTGAAACAGCAGGATATCTGTGGCGCCGTACCAGCAGCCAAACAGAACAGCTACCAGCAAGCCGTATACCACCAGGCTGCCGCATAGGATCACGAGGCGGCCGGGTGTATTTTTTTGCCCGGTCTTTTTCTCGATAGTCCGGGCCAGCCAGGAAGCGCCTTCCCAGGCGATGAGGCCAAATATCACATAGAACAGACTAAACATCTGTCCCCGGAAATCCATCATCCTTAGTCCGGTAGTGAACGTATGGTCGAAGGACTTAAAGATGGTGCTGAATGTATACAGGATCAGGATCCTGGACAGATACAGCAATACTTTGCTCGAAAATATTTTTTCATTCTCCTGAAAATTCATCGGGGCGATTGTATGTTACTAAATGTAGTTATTTTCCTTAAACCAGGTGAATGCACCGGAAATGGCGTTTTCTACCGGGGTATAATGCAGCTGTAATTCCCGCTCTGATTTTTTGCCGGAATAGTAATTATCCAGGCATAGCATATAGGCGGTGCTGTAATTTAGTTTTCCGGAGATACCCGGCAAAGAGCCAATCATACCGGCAAATTTCAACAGGAACTTTGGGATGGGGATCAGCAGCTGTCGTTTTCCGGAGACCTTTTTCAGCAGCCGGAAAAATTCGCCGTAGCTGAGGTTTTGCCCCGCCAGCAGGTAGCAGTCGCCCGTTTTCCCTTTTTCGATCGCATTGATAATCCCCCGGCACACATCTTTGATATGTACGAAATTTTTCCCTCCGGGAGGATAGAACAGGAGCCGGTGTTTGAGTCCGTACAAGATCAGTTTACCGGAGCTGGGCTTCACATCATTGGGGCCTATCATAAAAGTGGGATTCACCACAATACCCGGCAACTGTTTGGCCGCTACCTGTTCCAGCACATATTGCTGTGCGAGGTATTTACTGTTGATATAGCCGGAATTGGCGTTGAACAGGGTGAATCCGTTGAGTTCATTGCCGGGATGTTGTTTATCACCGGGGCCAATGGTATTGGCGGTGCTTACGTAAATGAATTGCTTTACCTGGTGAGCCAGACAGGCCGCAGTGATATGTTGGGTAGCGGTGAAGTTAATCTTTTCGTATTCCGCAAAGGAAACGCCCCATTGTTCGGTGATACAGGCTGCATGGATTACAATGTCGCAGCCTTTCATGGCCTCGAGTACGT
Source organism: Chitinophaga sp. (assembly GCF_036566945.1). Taxonomy (GTDB): domain Bacteria; phylum Bacteroidota; class Bacteroidia; order Chitinophagales; family Chitinophagaceae; genus Chitinophaga. The sequence goes on from NZ_DATCVJ010000064.1 coordinate 15,042, forward strand.
GTTCCATGCTGTCGATATGCCCAAAGAATACCTCGCAGGGGATGTCGGCAATGCCTTTCAGGTCGGCGGCGGGCCTTACCATGATCTTAATATCATACCCCATTCTGTATAGCTCCCTGGTAAGGTTGGAGCCAAGGAAGCCATTGGCGCCGGTGATCAGTACTTTTTTCATTGCTTTTTTTTAGACAGATAAGGCAAATGGTATTTCTTTCTTTACTTCCCGGGATACGATCCTCATTTTCAATGACAGGGGCAGCAGTTGCATGAGCACATGATTAATTTTGTTCATCAGCCCGGGAATGATCACCGGATGGCCGGCGAGGGTGCCTTTCAGGGCAATCCCCGCAATGTCCGGGGTGGGCAGCAATCCCATTTTTCCTTTTCGTCCCTGGCTGATGATCCGGCGGGAAGTATGGGAATTGGTCATAATAGGCCCTGGATATACTACACTCACCGACAACCCGGTACCGGTCAGTTCTTCTTTCAGGCCGAGGAAGAAAGAGGAAATAAATGCCTTGGAGGCCGGGTACACAGTTTTATAGGCAATGGGCGTAAAAGCGGCCATGCTGGCAATGTTCATAATATAGCTTTGTTGATGCCGCAATAAATGTGGGATCAGTAAATGGGTCAGCAGCACGGTGCTTCTCACATTGAGCATAATAATATCGTCTATCCGTTCCAGTGAGGTGTGGGTGATGGAAGATGTGCCACCTACACCAGCGTTGTTAATGAGGAAATCAATAGCATATTGTTCCGTGATGGCCTGCAGCTGTTGTTTGAGCAGGTCGCTGTCGGTCAAATCAAATTCAAACGCTTTCACGCTCACGTGATACTCCAGCTCCAGGTTATCCGCGATAGAGCGAAGATTGCCGCCCGGTAGGGCAATCAGGATAATGTTCTTTCCTTTTCGGGCGCATTGGATGGCGAATTCTTTGCCAAGGCCGGAACTGGCGCCGGTAATCAGTGTGTAGGTCATATCTGGTATACAAGTTATTTTTCCAGCAGGCTTTTGAACTTCGTCATTGTCCTGAACAGGTTATCGTGAATAATCGGATCTGATACCCAGCGGGGAATTTTCCTGCTGCGGTCTGTCGTTACCATATAGGTGATCTTCATTTGTCCGCGGGCCGCTGGTTCCATGATCCATTTGCCCCTGGTGCCGGTGATCCGGGTTGTTTTACTACCCACAGGAAAACGGCCGTCGTCCGTACTTTCAAAAATAATTTCTGCCGCGCGGCCTTCAGCGCCCAGTTCGTGGTACTGGTATAGGAGGCAACAATCCTGGTCGTCCATAGGCCAGGGGATATCGTATTTTATATAGGTGATCCAATGTTGTAAGTCACTGGCCGCGGCAATTTTATAGTCGCTGGCATTGGTGTTCCATTCCATGCCCCTGGCCTGGTTTTTGAAAAGCCCTACCACAGCAGGTACCGCGGCTTTTACCACAAATACCGCTTTGATTTCCCTTACATTTTCACCGGCAGCACCCGGAATCCACCTTTCATAGAGCGCAATGGCATTGTCCTGCTTTACCAGTTTGAAGTCACTGGTATCGCTGAATAAGGAAGAGATACACATCACGCTGCTGATCAATAAAACAGGTAAGCTTTGCATACGTACTGATTTATAGCAAAAGTGGGACTAGATGGGTTGGTGGCAAACGATTTTCTGCTGAGTTGTAGGATAAGGGCATTGACCTGTAGAAATGTTGGTTTTGTTGTAATTCTGTACGCTCTTGGGCACAACGACTGCCGGAATGGTTTTTCGGGCATGCTATCCAGCTTACCGACGACAGTAAATTTAATATGGCCAGGTACTGAACATATTTTATTATTTTGTCTGCCGGTCGCGTTAATACGACCGGCAGACTTGTTTATAGGCGGGTCTGTTTTAAAACAGTGCACATATGAAACGTTACTCATTAATGATTGCCCTACTTTTCATGGGCTTTTCCCTGGCTGCCCAAAACGTTTGCCCGGTAATACCGTTGCCGGTGAAAGCGGAGCAGGGGCGTGGTACTTTTACCATCAGCAGCAAAACCACTATTGGGCTGGAGGATACTTCCCTGCATTCGCTGGCGGTGTATTTACAGGAAGAATTATTGCGCAGGTATCAACTATCGGTGGCGATCACTCATCGTAAAAGCGCCACGGCTATTTTGTTGAAGAAGGGAAATGGCAGTAGTAACGAAGAGGCATATACGCTAACGATGAATACAGCATCGGCGGTGATCACGGCCGCACATCGGGAAGGCATATTTAATGGTATCATCTCCCTGTTACAACTTACTACAACGGTTACCACGCCGGGAAAAGCACTGACGGTTCCCTGCTGGAATATTACCGATGCCCCGCAATATGGCTGGCGGGGTGTGATGCTGGATGAGTCCCGGTTTTTCTTTGGCAAGGCGAAAGTAAAATCCATCCTCAACTGGATGGCATTTTATAAGTTAAACCGTTTTCACTGGCACCTGACGGATGTTCCCGGGTGGAGACTGGAAATAAAAAAATACCCATTATTGACCACGGTAGGCGGTATCGGCAATATTGTTGATCCTAAGGCGCCTGCGGCTTATTATACGCAGGAAGATATCCGGGAAATAGTGGCTTATGCGCAGGCGCGTTGTATTGTTGTAATTCCGGAAATAGATATGCCCGGACATGCGGCGGCGGCCAACAGGGCGTACCCCGCCTTTGATGGCGGTGGTACGGCAAAGTATCCTCAGTTTACATTTAATCCCGGCAAGGAAGGTACTTATCAGTATTTAGCAGATATACTAACGGAAACGGATAAACTTTTCCCTTCACAGCTGATTCACCTGGGAGGAGATGAAGTGACGTTCGGCAATGCCGGCTGGGATACAGACAGTGGTGTGATCCGTTTAAAAGCAGCGCATGGCTTACAGACCCGCAAGCAGGTGGAAGATTATTTCATTCAGCGTATGGCCGACACCGTATTTAATTTGCATAACAAGGTGATGGCCTGGGATGAAATTGCCACTACTACTTTACCGGCCGACCGCACCATTGTGTGCTGGTGGCGGCATGATAAACCAGAAAGCCTGGCACTGGCTTTAGGTAAAGGCTATTCCGTTGTATTATGTCCGCGTATACCCTTTTACTTTGATTTTGTACAGGATAGCGCGCATAAAATTGGCCGCAGATGGAAGGATGGAGAGTTAAATAACCTGCAGTCGGTATACGATTTCACCGCAGCGCGGCTTCCTGCTGTGCCTGGCCATGAATCGCTGATCCTGGGAGTGCAGGCATGTATATGGACAGAGACCGTTCACAACAATAACCGCCTGGATTTCCTCTTGTTCCCCCGTATTGCGGCGCTGTCAGAAACGGCGTGGACTCCACCCGGGCAAAAGGATTTCATTGCCTTTAAGGCCAGGCTAAAGACGCAACAGGCACTGTATGCGAAAGATAGTCTGTATTATTTCGATATCTTTTCTCCGGGCAGGCATACAGAATCCGGTCAGTCACGGACGGATTATATTGACTAATACTTTGTAAATTTAGGTATGCGTTACGAAACCATACCACCCCCACCTCACCTGGCACATATCATCCGTTTTTTCTGGGTGATGGAAGGAGAGGTGGGGTATACACATCATAACATGGCAGATGCTTGTGTGGAGATGTTGTTTCACTATCGTGGATGTTTTGATGAAATAGATAACCTGGGTGAACGGAGTCGTTCTTTCACCGCTGGTTTACATGGGGCTACACACGTGCTGCGCCATTACACCATCGATGCTGGGTTCAGCATATTTGGGGTGTATTTTTATCCGCAAGCCATTCCTTTACTTTTTTCCTTACCTGCTTCTGAGCTCACCAATGATACCGCAGAACTGCGTTACTTGTTAAAAAGTGCGGGTACGCAACTGGAAGAGGAGATCATGGAAGCTGGCAATGACCAGGAACGTTGCCGTATTATTTGTCGCTTTACAGAACAACGGCTGGCCGCTCATTATACCATAGAGCTGCCTGTTTTCGCTGCCATCAGGCATATCATTCATCATAAGCCTGCCGGCAGCATCTCCGAACTGGCCCGGCAGTACTACTTATCGGAACGACAATTTGAGCGGCAGTTCAAACAATATGCGGGCTTGTCGCCCAAACTTTTTTCGCGGATCATTCGTTTTCAGGCGGCTACTTCTTTTTATAAACGGGATGTGATGAGCCTGGCTGGTATTGCGCTGGAATGCGGGTATTATGACCAGTCGCATTTTATCAATGACTTCAAAGCATTTTCCGGTTTGCATCCCAAACAGTTTTTCTCCGGTCATTCCGGTGCCACTGACTGGAGAGATTAATGTCGGTTTTTTCCAATTTTTTTATGCATGCCTTTCGCACCTTTGTGTAACAATATCATTTTAAAATTTTGTTATTATGAAAATACCTGAAGGACATCATCAAGTAATACCTTATCTGATCCTGAAAGACGCCGTGAAATTTTTCGATTTTACCAAAGCCGTATTTGGCGCCACAGAACGCCATCGCAGCTATCAGGATGATCAAAAATCATTGAGGCATGGAGAAATTAGTATAGGCGACAGCGTTATTATGTTTGGGCAAACCAGCGACAACTGGGGAACAGACAATGCCGGATTATTTATTTATGTGGAAGATGCAGATGCCACTTTCAAGAAAGCGTTGACTAATGGCGCTACCGAAGTAATGCCGGTAACGGATCAGTCATATGGTCGTAGTGGTGGCGTGAAAGATCCGTTTGGAAATACCTGGTGGATCACCGCTGCATAGCGTTTATCCGTTAACGTTAATTTTATAAGTGTTTAAAAGACAAGCTGGCCTTAGCGCCGGCTTTTTTATTTTAAGATTACCTCAATGTTAAGTTTTCATTATCGCCATATAACCGCAGTAGCGGCTAGTAATTTGCTATGATGCGCTTCTTTCCTGCGG
>NZ_DATCVJ010000065.1:0-1858 GCF_036566945.1 Chitinophaga sp.
TAAGGGATATTGTTGGTTACCAGCAGACGATCATTTTTCACGTCCATGATACGCAACTCACCGGTACGACCGATAACGATCTGTACTTTTTCACCCTGATTGTTTTCATAGGTGGTAGTACGTAAGCCATCGAATTGTACAGTACCATCAAACTTAGCTGGCATACCGGATTCAACGGAAGTAGAACCGGCCACACCACCCACGTGGAAGGTACGCAGTGTCAACTGTGTACCAGGCTCACCGATCGACTGTGCAGCGATGATACCTACAGCATCACCTCTCTGTGCAGTGTAACCGCTCGCCAGGTTTTTACCGTAACATCTCACACACACACCACGACGGCTTTCGCAAGTCAGTACGGAGCGGATTTCTACGGTTTCAATAGCACTTTCTTCAATTCTGTGCGCAATTTCTTCAGTGATTTCCAGACCAGCACCTACGATCAACTCATCATCATTGTGAGGATCAAATACATCGTGCAGGGAAGTACGTCCAAGGATACGGTCGTACAGTGTTTCGATCACTTCTTCATTATCTTTCAACGCTGAAGTAGCAATACCACGGAGGGTACCACAGTCTTCTTCGTTAATTACCACATCCTGCGCAACGTCCACCAGACGACGGGTCAGATAACCCGCATCCGCTGTTTTCAACGCCGTATCCGCAAGACCCTTACGGGCACCGTGCGTAGAGATGAAGTATTCCAATACGTTCAAACCATCTTTAAAGTTGGACAATACCGGGTTTTCAATGATCTCAGAACCGGTAGATCCACTCTTACGCGGCTTGGCCATCAGACCTCTGATACCAGCCAGCTGTTTGATCTGCTGCTTGGAACCACGCGCACCGGAATCCAACATCATGTATACAGAGTTGAATCCTTGCTTGTCTGTTGCCAGCTCACGGATCAGGGTTTCAGTCACTTTCGTATCCACACGTGACCAGATATCAATGATCTGGTTATAGCGTTCGTTATTGGTGATCAGACCCATGTTATAGTTATCCCAAACTTCTTCTACTTCACCAGCTGCACCATCAATCATGTCTTGCTTCACGTCTGGAATGATCAGGTCATTGATGTTAAATGACAGACCACCGCGGAACGCCATGCGGAAACCTAATTGTTTGATGTCATCCAGGAACTTCGCAGTCTTAGGAATATCTGTTGCTTTGATGATATCACCGATGATTTCACGCAGTGATTTCTTGGTCAGCAGGGCATTAACATAACCGGCTGCTTTAGGTACGTGCTGGTTGAACAGTACGCGACCTACCGTAGTTTCGATCAGTTTTCTTTCCAGCGTACCATCCGCCGTTCTTACATCAGCTTTAACACGGATGTGAGCATGCAGATCGATGCGATCTTCATTCAGTGCGATGATTACTTCTTCCGCAGAGTAGAAAGCTTTACCTTCTCCTCTAACCACTACATCACCCATTGTTTTCTTACCCTTGGTAATGTAATACAGACCAAGAACCATGTCCTGTGAAGGCAGGGTGATTGGCGTACCATTCTGCGGGTTAAGGATGTTATGAGAAGACAGCATCAGCAGTTGGGCTTCCAGCACAGCAGCATTGCTCAAAGGCACGTGTACCGCCATCTGGTCACCATCGAAATCCGCGTTAAACGCAGAACACACGAGTGGGTGCAACTGTATCGCTTTACCTTCCACCAGTTTAGGCTGGAAAGCCTGTATGGACAAACGGTGAAGGGTTGGCGCACGGTTTAACATTACCGGGTGACCTTTCAGTACGTTTTCCAGGATATCCCAAACCACCGCTTCTTTACGATCTACCAGCTTCTTAGCTGATTTCACGGTTTTAACGATGCCTCTTTCAATCAGTTTACGAATAATAA
>NZ_DATCVJ010000066.1:0-7427 GCF_036566945.1 Chitinophaga sp.
CATTTGTACTGGAATCAACCGGCAATAAATGGGAGCGTGCGCCTCTTGAATTATCCGGCCTGCCCACAGATAACATGCAGATCCTCAGCTGGGGAGAGGATGAGCAGGGAGAACTTTATATGCTGACCAGCACCTCCGGAAAGGATGGTTTTAAAGGAGCCGTCTACAAACTGGTGAAAGATTAGTTGTATTCAACATTCCGCATACTTTAACCGTTATCTATCGGGCGCCATACAAACGCGTAGTGTGGCGGTTATATGGCTTTTTTCAGCCGCATATCTCTCCCAGCACCCGTTTGGCCCAATTTTTTGTTAAAAGGAAATAAATTGCACGACCAACGGGTGATTTTATTTTATATTTGATTTGATAACGTTTACGTTCAATTGAGATACATATGAGACTGAAAGTGATTATACCGGTTGTGCTATTGAGCATTTCCGCTGGGATGTTAGCTTTTAATAAGCTGGGGCATAACGAAGATCCTCCGGGACGTTATGAGGTGATCATGAATCTGGTAGGGCAAATGCTGAAAGAAGGGCATTATCAACCCAAACCTATCGACGATAAATTCTCCACCGAAGTTTTTGATAAATATCTGCGTAGCCTGGATACGGAAAAGAAATTTTTCCTGAAAACAGACGTCGATAAACTGATGCCCTTATCCACTCACATTGATGATGAGCTGAAAGGTGCACCAATCGACTGTTTCCGTAGCATCAATACCCTGATCAAACAACGCGTGACAGAAGCCGCCGCTATTTATCCGGAAATTTTGTCCAAACCATTCGACTTCACTGTGGATGAAAAGGTAACACTGGACCCGGATAAAGTAGACTATCCCGCAGATGAAAATGCACGCAAAGAAGCCTGGCGCAAAGTGCTGAAATACCGCACGCTGGAAAAGCTGACTGACCTGCAGGAAATGCGCGAGAAGGATAAGGGTAAAGACAGTGTAAAGGTGAAGACCGACACCGAACTGGAAGCAGAAGCCCGCGTGAAGGTAAAACAACTATACGACCGCTATTTTGAGCGTCTGAAAAACAGACAAAACGATAATGATCGCTTCAATCTTTATGTAAATGCGATCACCACTACCATGGATCCACACACCGACTACTTCCCGCCTGATGAAAAACGCGCGTTCGAAGAACAAATGGCCGGTAAGTTTTTTGGTATCGGTGCGCAGCTCAAAGAAGAAGGCGATAAAATCAGAGTGGTGAGCATCGTAACAGGTAGCCCCAGCTGGAAACAAGGCCAATTAAAAGCTAACGACGTTATCCAGAAAGTAGCACAGGGCACCAGCGAATCAGTTGATATCACCGGCTACCCGGTAGAAGATGCAGTGAAGCTGATCCGTGGTAAAAAAGGCACTCCGGTGAGATTAACCGTGAAAAGTGTGGATGGTACCGTAAAAGATATCACCATCGTTCGCGATGAAATTGTAACAGAGGAAACTTTTGCTAAATCTGCCATCATCAACGGACAACATAAAATAGGATATATCTACCTTCCTGAATTTTACGCCGACTTCAACGACCGTAACGGCGCACGCAGTGCCGAAGACGTAGCCAAAGAAGTAGCCAAACTGAAAGCAGAGAAAGTAGAAGGTATTATCCTGGATCTCCGCTTCAACGGTGGTGGCTCCCTGCAGGACGTAGTACAAATGGCGGGTCTGTTTATTCCGGAAGGTCCGGTAGTACAGGTGCGTTCAAGAGGTGGTGACGCCGTGGTATTACGTGATCGTGATAAAAATGTACAGTATGATGGTCCGCTGGCCATCATGGTAAATGAATACAGTGCATCAGCTTCTGAAATTATGGCCGCTGCCATGCAGGATTACAAACGTGCAGTGATCATTGGTAGCACCCAAACCTTCGGTAAAGGTACTGTACAACGTCTCTTTAACCTGGATGATTTCTATCCGGTAAAAGACGGTGGCAGCCTCGGTGCACTGAAACTCACCCAGCAGAAATTTTATCGTGCAAACGGTGGCTCAACGCAGTTGAAAGGTGTTGCTTCCGATATCGTATTGCCAGATCCATACTATGAAGTAGCAGAACGTAAAGATTCAGATGCCCTCGCATATGATGAAATACCGCGTGCTGCCTTTACTGCCTGGTATAACCCGGTAAATGCAGAATCACTGAAAAAGAACAGTGAAAAGAGAATGTCTAACAGTCCGGCTTTCAAACTGCTCAACGAAAACCTGAATACCCTGAAGAAACTGGAAAAACAGGAAACTTATTCACTGAATTTACAGACCTATAAAACAGAGCAAAAGTCTAATACCGCTGCCCTGAAAAAATATGATGCGGTAAATGATAAAGTGAAAGAACTGAGCATCACCAACATCAAATCCGATATGGAAAAATTTGGTGGAGATTCTTCCAAAATTGCCCGTAACAAGGATTGGATTAAGGTGAGAACTAAAGATATTTACCTGGATGAAGCGGTGAATGTAATGAATGACCTCATTGTACAGTCATTGCCTAAAATGCAGCGTAAAAATCAGTAGGAGCATAGGGGATCGCCTTCGGCGATTGTCTTTGAGCAGGATTAAATTGATGACACTGATTTAATTGAGTTTTGTTATAAGGATTTGGGGAGATAGAAACGGATTATTTCGTTTTTATCTCCCCAAACTATTTAAAGAGCATTAGAACTTTGTTGTACTTTACTTTTAAGAAATACAATACTGCTCATGTCTGACGCAAAGGAATATGCTATTGGCTATGTTACCTCAAAGGACGGGACGAAAATTGGTTACCGGTACCTCGGCACTGGTCCGGGAGTTATTCTTGTTCATGGAGGATTGATGGCTTCCCAAAATTTCATGCGACTGGGGCAGTTGCTATCACAAGACTTCACTGTTTATATTCCCGACAGGCGCGGTCGCGGATTAAGCGGCCCGTATGGTCCGGATTATGGTCTTGAAGTAGAAATGGAAGATCTGCAGGCTCTCATCAATCAAACAGCAACAGACAAGATTTTTGGATTGAGTGCGGGGGCCGTTTGCGTACTTCAAACTGCTATAGCAACACCAACGTTGAAAAAGATAGTACTTTATGAACCTCCTGTCCGGCTTTCGGAATCTGATCCTGTTGCCTGGGGGATTCGCTACGAAGCAGCAATGGCAAAGGGAAACTTTGGCAAAGCTTTCTTCGCCATTTTGAAAGGAACAGGCGATCCTTCCCTGTTTACTGCCTTGCCGGACTTTCTGATCGCCCCATTTCTGAATACAGCCATAAAAGCGGATGCAAAAAAAACAACAGGAGATAATGTATCTCTGAAAGACTTAATACACACCATGCACTATGACCTGATATTGATACACGAATCAATCGGAATGATCAATAAAAGTAAAAGTATCAATGCGGAAATACTGTTGATGGGAGGAACAAAGAGCCAGCAGTTTTTAAAACGGTCACTGGACGCACTGGAGGTAGCTTTGCCCGTGGCAAGGCGTGTAATCTTGAAGGGGCTGGGGCATATAGCTGCCGATAACGACGATCATCCCGAAAAAGTAGCCAGTGAGTTAATCACCTTTTTTCAGTCTGCAAATATTTAACAGTAACTACATAAAAAATTTTGGGAGATAAAAACGAAATAATCCGTTTCTATCTCCCAAAATTTTTATCACAAAACTCAATTAAATCAGTATTATCATCTACATCACTTTAATCCTGCTCAAAGACAATCGCCGAAGGCGATCCCCTTCGCGTTACTTCTGAGTCTCCACTACTTCCAGTGCTTTCTTCACCATCGGATCTTCTGCGTTGATGGTTTCGTAAAATCCTTCTGTTCTGTACAACTGGCGCGCCAGCATCGCTTTCAAACGGGTACGGATTTCCACTTCATCACGGGGACTCAGATGATCCAGTCCGGGAACACTGTCTTTTTTAGCATATACCTTGAAATCGCTGATCAGGTCATTGCCTGGCTGGAAGCCTTTCACAAAGGAGGCCGCATCTTTATATGGTGCAAACACCTCTTTGTGACCAGTGTAATACTGATAAGCAAAGTTGCTGAAAGTATTGCGTGTATAAATAGCCGTTAGGGTAGGAGAGAAACGGGAGGTATCAAACGGAATGAAAATATCCGGTGTAATACCACCACCACCATATACCCGGCGGCCTGCATTTGTTTTATAAGGAACGGTATCGGTGATTTTGATACTGTCTTTATTCACCATTTCTCCATGATGATAGCGTTCTACGATATCATCATCATAGTCATCATGTCCTTTGCCATATGGTTTCTGGATACTTCTGCCGGAAGGAATATAATAACGGGCTACGGTTAAACGCAGGGCGCCGCCGTTGTCGAGGTCATATTGTTCCTGCACCAGTCCTTTACCAAAAGTACGGCGGCCTATGATGGTACCGCGATCCCAGTCCTGTACGGCGCCGGCAAGAATTTCGCTGGCGGAAGCAGAACCTTCATCGGTAAGTACAGCCAGGGCACCTCTTTCAAACAAGCCAGGACGTTTGGTTTTATAATCAGTGCGCGGGAAGTCTTTTCCCTTGGTATATACAATCAGTTTCTGGTCTTCCAGCAGTTCATCCGCTATGCGGGTAGCGGCATCCAGGTAGCCACCGGGATTTTGTCTGAGGTCAATGATCAGCTTCTTCATACCTTGTTTATCCAGCTCACGGGTAGCTTTCATAAACTCATCGTAGGTAGTGGCAGAAAACTTGCTGATTTTGATATAGCCTACGCCGGGAGCTGCCATGTAACTGGCATCTACACTATATAAAGGAATAACGCCTCTTTTAATAGGCACCTTTATTTGTTTTTGTTGTCTTAATATGACAGTATTGACGATCGAACCGGCGGGGCCACGCAGTAATTTGCGGATTTTGTCCGGCGTAACGCTGTTGCCAGCCACGAGACTATCGTTGACACGCAGGATTTTATCACCGGTTTGCACACCGGCACTTTCAGACGGACCACCACTCAGCACACTCACTACATTTACGGTATCGGCGGTAATGTTGAATTCCACGCCTATACCTTCAAAATTGCCATCCATATCTTCATTCACCCGTTGCAGTTCTGCCGGAGGGATATATATGGAGTGGGGATCCAGGTGGGCCAGTACCCCTTCTATGGCTTCCTGTTGTAAATCATCCGTATTGAGAGAATCTACATATTTCGCTTTAATCAGGTCCATTACTTCCTGTAAGGGCCCTCTATTGGGTTTGTTAAAAAACACAGTAGCGCCTCCGTTGTTCGATCCAGGCATTTTATGACCGAGGAACATTCCCAGGGCTAATACAACTGCAAAGAGAAGAGGTAAAAAAACATTCAACTTCCTGTTAGACATAATCAGATTATTATCCCGCTATTTATATGACCAATCTTTATCCATGTAGTATTAGCACCTGGCGGAAAGCAATCTGCCGCATACATGTATCATCATCATTTAAACTTAAAGGGAGCTATTTGTTTATATGAAACCCTTTTGTTTAAATTGTGACAAAAATAGCATAAATCAGGTGCAAACTTTTAGGATTCTTTAATTTCATAAATTACCGGATATGGGTGTTGGAATAAAGTTGATAGCAGACAGTGGATCTACAAAGACCGAATGGGGCGTGCTGGGCCTGGATCAGCCACTTATTTTGAAAACGCAGGGTGTAAGCCCGTATTTTCAATCTGCTGAACAGATAAAACAGATCCTGGAAGCCGAGCTGGTGCCGCAATTGCCGGCAGACAGTGAGGTAACCGCCGTGTATTTTTATGGAACAGGGCTGTCGCAGCCTAAAAATTTACAACTGGTATCTGATGCGATCAATATCGTATGGCCACGAGCCACCTCAGATGTACAACACGATCTGATGGGGGCCGCCCGATCGCTTTGCGGCCATAAAGAAGGAGTCGTCAGCATTTTAGGCACCGGTTCCAATTCCTGTTATTATAATGGAAAAGAAATTGTAAAAAATAATCCGGGGCTGGGTTATGTGTTGGGAGATGAGGGTAGCGGTGCTTATCTGGGTCGCAAGGTGCTACAGTATTACTTATATAATAGTTTTGATGAAGACCTGCTCGCCCGTTTTGATTATAAGTACCATACCAATAAAGATGAAATACTGGAAAACGTATACCGGAAGCCGTTAGCCAACCGCTATCTGGCCGGGTTTGCAGAATTCCTCTCGGAAAACCGGGAGCATTTCATGATCCAGAACATCCTGGAAGACGGGCTGAACGACTTTTTCTTTAATCATATTTATAAATACCGCGAAAGCTGGACCACCGCCCTGCACTTCACCGGTGGTATTGCCTGGCATTTCCGGGATATCCTCGCCGAGCTGTGCGAACTCTATGAGCTGCCTATGGGGAAAGTGCTGCGCACACCTATGGAAGGGCTGATGGAGTTTCATCGTTAATCATTTTCAACAGTTAAATATGTCATTTATAAAAGTAACGGAACAGACTTCTCACTATCGTCATCTCGAAAAAATGAGTGTGGGGGAGTTGCTGGATAATATGAATCAGGAAGATCAAACGGTTCCGTTGGCCGTTGCCAAAGCGATCCCGCAAATAGAAAAGCTGGTGACCGCGGTGGCAGATAAAATGCTCGCAGGTGGACGGCTGTTTTATATGGGAGCCGGTACCAGTGGACGTTTAGGAGTGGTTGATGCATCAGAATGTCCGCCTACCTTTGGGGTGCCGCAAGGATTGGTGGTAGGATTGATCGCCGGTGGCGACACGGCTATACGTAAAGCCGTGGAGTTTGCGGAAGACGATCGCCAACAGGGTTGGATAGACCTGCAGGCGTATAATATAACAGATAAAGATGTGGTAGTAGGTATCGCCGCCAGCGGTACCACGCCTTATGTAATAGGCGCACTGGACGAGTGCCGTCGTCATGGTATCGTTACCGGCAGCATTAGCTGCAATCCCGATACGCCGGTATCTGCGGCTGCCGACTTTCCGGTGGAGGTAGTAGTAGGTCCGGAGTTTGTTACCGGCAGCACACGTCTGAAAAGTGGCACTGCACAGAAGCTGGTGCTGAACATGCTCTCCACAGCAGTGATGATACAACTGGGCAGGGTAGAAGATAATAAGATGGTAAATATGCAGCTCAGCAACGAAAAGCTGGTCGACCGTGGCGTGAAAATGCTGATGGAACAGCTGTCGCTAACCGACTATCAACAAGCCCAGGAACTATTGCTGAAAGCCGGTAGCGTAAAAAAAGCAGTAGATGATTTTGGAAAAAAATGATTTAACCAGACCTTTGCATCATCGATAAACCAGGTATGCATAACATAGAGCCATATTACAACTGGCGGCATTTATACACCGCAGAAGAAGATGAGTATTCGCCTTTTTATGGAAGGGAGTACAGTGAATTCGAATATTCCAATTCGGTATATAACTATTATATACATCCGCAATGGGATGAATTTGGTTCACGCAACCTT
>NZ_DATCVJ010000067.1:0-9425 GCF_036566945.1 Chitinophaga sp.
TGCAATATATTGGCGGAACCGCCAATAGCTTCAAGGGATATATGAGCGATCTCAAAATTTACAACAAAGTATTGCCTGCTGAAAACGTGAAAACGTTGTAATCAGGTATAAATACAATCGAATCGGGAAGCCAGATAAATAACATCCCGTTTAAAGCCCGTAAATAGCCATATTTACGGGCTTTAAATTTACCATCTTTACTCTGCGGTGGCAGGATCAATAATGGCACTCACCTCACTAATGGAATTAGCTGGAAATCCTCCCTGTTTTGCATGCTCACGGACCATCTCTTCGTTAGGCGCAAAATAGATACAGTAAATTTTATCTCCTGTCACATAACTCTGTATCCATTGAATGGCTGGTCCCATTTTGTTGAGGACATTACAGGAAGCTTGTGAAATCGCTTTTAACTCGTCGCCTGACAATTTTCCGGCGCCAGGAATCTCACGTTCGATAACATACTTAGGCATAATCGTAGTTTTAGATTTGCTGTAACGATGACAATTGAGTTTTGGCTGTAGTAGTGGCCTTTTACAGATGCTGGTGTTTGATAGCCAATGGGGTTGTTGTATACCTAAATATAAGCAATTATCCTACGTCGATGAATATTTCTTAGGCTTAATTCCGATGTAGCGTTCGAACACCCTGGAAAAATGACTGAGATTCGTAAACCCCAACTGATAGCCCACCTCAGAAACGGTCAGTCCCTTTTCTTTTAACAACCTGGCTGCTTCCTGCATCCGCCCAAACTGGTAATATTCAAAAACGCCTTTCCCAAAGGTCTGCCTGAATAGCTTTCTTAATTTAGGCTCGCTCATACCCGCTTCCCTCGCCAATGATGCGATATTGGGTGGTTCATCGGGATGCGATTGCAATTGCGCTTTAATGGCATATATGGCCTTAATATCATCGATATGCATGCTGCTGGCTGGTATGGCATCACGTTGCATCAAAATGGCAAAGATGTGGTACAGCAGTTCTTCACATTTCAACTTGTAATATTGACTTTCCAGCGCTTCCGGAACCGGCTGCCCCAGCATGTCCGCGGCCGCATGGATCATCGCGGGCGATAGACCAGCTTCCAACACGAAATTGTCTTTCGCTTCTAAAACGCTGGCCACCACCGGGTGGTCTATTTTCCCAAAAAGCTGATGAAGATACTGGTTAGAAATGGCGATGGTAATACTCCCAAACATCGTATTGGAAGGCATGGCGAGAATGGAAGAAACAGCATGCCTGCAGATCAGCATATTTGTTTGTTCAGACGACAACTGCACATCCGGTTGTATCACCGAGGGGAAAATACCGCTCAGCAAAAAAACCATGTCCTTCTGCCCTTCCGCCAGCTCATTGGTACGCTCAATATAAACATCCTCTTTGAGGTGATAATTCCGGATCATCATACGCAACTCTCTCCCCCAGGAAAAGCCCGTGATATACCCCGCCCCCTTGCTTTTAGGAATGTATATAAACCTGCCCTTGACGGTGGCTCCTGTTGCCCGGGCAAATTCCTGTGTAATGCCGGCGCCTTTATCTATGATTGATATTTTCATTTACGACTATTTTTATATCAATTCAAGCTATTTTATTCGCAAAAGTACGAATAACTTTGCGGGTATAATTACCAGATATGTTATTAGAAAATAAGAAAATAGCCATTGTAGGCGGAGGACCGGGTGGTTTAACCCTCGCAAGACTGCTACAGCTCAAAGGTGTAGCCGTAAAAGTGTATGAAAGAGATACCAACAAAGCAGCCCGTATCCAGGGCGCTACCCTTGACCTGCATTATGCATCAGGACTAAAAGCCATAAAGACAGCAGGATTGCTGAAGGCCTTTAAAGATAACTACCGACCGGGAGCCGAAAAAGGACGTGTGATCGATAAGCATGGCAACATCCTCTTCGATGAACATGCCGAAGTAACGACCGAAGATTTCGACGCGGAACATTTCCGGCCGGAAATTGACAGAGACGCTTTGAGAAACATTTTATTGGATGCGCTGCAACCCGACACCGTTGTTTGGGATAGTCAGTTTGTGACCATGTCCCCCATTGGCGATGCATGGAAACTGGAATTTAAGAATGGAACAACAGCGACCGCAGATATTGTTATCGGAGCAGAAGGCGCCAATTCCAATATCCGTTCATTTGTCACGCCTGTTAAGCCTTTCTATGCAGGGGTAGTCATTGTACAGGGAAATGTGCCCGATGCGGCAACAACAATACCCGACATGCATCATTTATTACAAGGGGGGAAAATTTATGCGTATGGTAATGAACGGTATCTGCATGTATCTTCCAAAGGCGACGGCAGCATAGATTTTTACATGAGCAGTAAAAAGGATGAAAACTGGTGGCAAAACAGCGGGATAGATTTTTCAGACCGGGATCAGGTATGTTCCTGGTTTAAAAATGAATTCCCAGATTGGGATCAGATATGGCTTTCATTGGTGGAGCATGCCAATTTGCCCCTCTATTTACGTCCTCAATATTGTATGCCTTTAGATAAGGGTTGGGATACTTTGTTCAACTTAACATTATTGGGAGATGCCGCCCACATCATGCCACCATCCGGCGAAGGCGTAAATTTAGCGATGCTGGATGCTTTGGAATTAAGTGAATACCTGACAAATGGTGAGTTTAAGGATACACAAGCGGCCATTGCTTCTTACGAAAAAGAAATGCAGCATAGAGCAGCGTCAGAAGCCAGAGACGCCATGGATATGACCGAATGGATGCATGCGGAAGATGCGCAGACAAAGTTCCTCCAGTTTTTTGGGTCAAATACATAGTACCGCTAACGCCCCTACGAAAATCTATTCTCCGGGAATCGGACAGGGAATAATTCGGTTGCTTGTCATCCTTCGAAGAAAGATATGAATTCCCGAAGGTATATCAACTATTCAGCTGCAGCACCCAACTAAATGACAATATCGATTGTTCTGATAAAGAGTTACGTATAAAACCGGCAAATCTATGATTCTTGAACTGCTGGACAGAAACAAAAACATATCTACCCTAACAGGTATTCACGAAATTCCTGCAGATCTTAGCAGTATCTGTAGTATCCAGGTGATTGACTACGGGAAGGAAGATATTTTGCAACTGGAACAGCTTTTCAATATAGATGCGGCTATCCTGAATAATAGTGAGGACATTGAAATCAGCTCCCACTACCTGGAAAATGAAGATCAGTTGGCATTCAATTTCTCTTTTCCCTATTTTACGCCGCTGAATAAAATCGATGAAATAGTCCTGTCATTCATTTTGAAAAAGGACATCCTGTTTTCTTTCATGCGTATCAATTTTGAACAATTTATACCAGAAAGTAAGAAATTAAATCATCTCGAAAACATCAAGGCGGGCGCCTTTACTTTAGACGAATTTCTGCTGTTGCTGATTGGTATTATTCCTGATTATTTCGCCGATATAACGGAACTCACCGGAAAAAAAATCAAAACAATTTATTCCGGATTGCTGCAACAGCAGCAGTATTCCGGACGAGAGCTGGATGAAATCACTGCTTTCAAATTTAACAACTTACTGCTAAAAGAATCTTTGAATGAGTTCCGGAGGGTGCTCCATCTATTGAGGAAGAGTAAAAAACTGAGTACTGCCATCAAGGAACATATTGCTATTGAGCTAGACGATTTAAATGTGGTCAGTGAATATGTACAGAACAACTTTGAACGCCTGGAAGACCTCAAAGAATACGTGTCCAATAAAATTGAACTGGACCAGAATAAAATATTTAAGACCCTCACGATTATCACCATGTGTATTTCTCTGCCAATGCTGGTAGCGGGAATTTATGGTATGAATTTTAAATTTATGCCCGAACTGGAATGGAAATATGGCTATATCTATGTCATCATTTTACTACTCACCTGCTTCATCGCGCCTTTAATATGGTTTAAACGTAAAAAATGGTTTTAACCAGCTGCCTAACCATTGAAATCCCGCCGCTACCATTTATCACATCGATATGAAAAATCGTTATAGCACTACTATATTTAACCCCCGAAGATAATAACCATCACTAAAGACTCAAAGATGAAGCTATTCTATTCGCTTACCATTGTACAATTGCTGTTGTATGTAAACTCAGGCGTTGCCCAGACCGCAGGTATTAAATCAGGGACCATCTATTCGCTACAATCCGGCACCGGCGGAAAATTGCTCGACGTGAGCAATGCGTCCATGGAAAACGGCGCCAGTATTGATATGTGGACAAATACCCAATCAGATGCCCAAAGATGGGTAGTCACCAGTGTGGGTAAAGGAATATATACCCTGACCAATGTGGGCAGTGGCAAATTACTCCATGCGGCCTCGCTGGCAGATAATGCAAAAGTAGATCAGGTGGATAGCGCCGTCACTGCCGACACTAAATGGGTGATCAAAAAAGCCGCTAAAGGAGCCTATTATATCAGCCCTGCCGCTAACCCTGCATTGGCTATCAATTTACCCGAAGGCAACGTGAATGATGGTACGAAAGTCAATGTAAGTAAGACCGCTGCCACCAAATGGATATTCCGTAAAGAACTGCCACAGGACGCTGCGCCAACAGCAGCCATCGCCGAACAAATATTTGATGCATGGTACACCCAGTATGGGATTGAAACCGGTAAAGGTTTCTGGGACCAGGCCGAAATGATGGAAATAGTGCTGGATGCCTATGAAGTCACGAAAGAAGCAAAGTATGCCGACCGGTTTAATAAAATGTACGAGCACTTCATCAAAGAAAATAAGAGCGACTGGATGTACAACAATTATAATGATGACATTACCTGGGCGGTTTTATTTTCTGTACGCGGATATCTGCTCACCGGCAACAAAGCTTACCTCGAAAAAGGCAAAGAACAATTTGATAAAATGTATGCCCGGGCATTCACCAACAGCTATGGTGGTGGCCTGATCTGGTACGAAACAAAAACATCTAAAAATGCATGCATAGAGGGCCCTGCTATGGTGGCATGCTGTTACCTCGCACAAGCTACCGGCGACAAAACCTATTACGACAAAGCCATTGCACTATACAGCTGGTCTAAAATATATTTGTTCAACGCTGCTACCGGTAAAGTAAATGACAACATTGATCTGAATAAAACAACAGGGCTTATCAGAACAGGCACCTGGAGTTCCACCTACAACCAGGGCACCTATCTGGGCGCAGCAGTGATGCTTTACAACTATACCAAAGAGAAAAGTTACCTCGTAGAAGCTGAAAAAATTGCCAGGTACGCCAGGGACACCATGTTCAGATCAGCGACCATGGATAACGAAGATGGTGGCAATGACCTTCCCGGCTTTAAAGGAATTTTTGCCCGCTATGCCCGTAAATACACCATAGAAACCAATAACACAGACCTGGTTGACTGGCTGCGTTTAAATGCCAAAGTAGCATACAACAACAGGAATTCACAACAGCTCATTCAAACAAAGTGGGCAACCAGAACAGACGAAACAAAGCCCAAATCTGCATTTGGGGCATCTACCGCGGTATCTCTGCTATTCAATTTAATGCCGCTAACAACTATACATTAGATCTTCTATCATTCCATCAAAAACGTGCACACAGAAAAGACTGTGTGCACGCTGATATCCAATACCTGAATTGTCTTTGTTTAGTTATGGCGTTTGAAATTGCCATTGTTGATTATTACCACCGTTTAATTCCCACTGATTGATGGTATTAGTAGCGGTATTGAGATCCATGGCCCTGTTTGAATGCAAAAATATAAGTGAATAGTAACCATCTGCTGGAGATGAAAGATAAAATACTTCGTTGGAAGTATTTTGGAAATCCCACAGCACCACTGCTCCCCCATTGGCAGTGGAAGCACCTGATACATTGAGCGATCTTCCACTACCCACACCAATTAGTTTATACAGTCCATTGCCTATACTGGTAAGCGTCCAGCGCTGATTATTGCCACCATTGTAAGGCCAGGTATCTATCACGGTACCATTAATCGTCCCATTCGATTTGGCATCCAGTACATTCCCATTTTGGCGGTTGACTAACTTATAGGTTCCATTAGGAATGGATAATCCTTGCTCAGGCGTAACCATTTGAACGGTAACAGAACTTTGTACTTCCATCGCATACACATCACCTGTTGTGGTATTTGAGGAAAAATTGTTCCAGGTGAAGTTGTAATCTGTGCGCCTGTGATTCCACGAAGCATTGCAATTATTGGCGAGGAACGGCCCGTATTTGCCCCAGAGATTATTCTCTTTCGCTAATTTCGCCAGTCCCCGTGCCACCTGATCGCTACCAAAGTATCCATTGGCCGGATGGTCTTCATTCATAATGCCGGTAGTGAGTCCACCAATTCTTCCGATATAATGATCAGCAGCTTTTATAGCATCATTGTAATAGGTGATATCGTTGGTAATTTTATAAAGAGAGGCAGCGGCATTAACCAGCAATCCGGTGTTATAGGAATTATCATCTCCTCCTATACCAGCCGGATACCAGCCTTCATACACTCTGCCGCTGGCTGCATCAAAGCAATGGGTACGCGCCCAGGCATATATGGCCTTACATTTATCTAAGTAGCTGACGTCGCCTGTAGCCTGATAAATCATGGCGCCAGCTATGATTTGCGGCCAGTTGCTAAGACCACATTTACCGCCGTTGGGAACCTGATTCTGATCTTCCCATATGCCACCACCGAAGGTATTATCCCATCCACGATTATAGCACATATCAAAGTTATTTTTAGCCGCATCCCGAAAAGCAGTATTGCCGGTAATCAAATAACCACGAATACAGGCGATCATGCCCCACTGAACATCATCATTCCAGGAGTCCCAGGACCAGTTTAATAAATCCTGCGCCAGCATTTTAGTTAATAAATCTGAAATGAGTTGTTTGCGTGCAGTCGTTGGATTTCTGTCGTAGGCATCTTCTACGGTTGTGATCAGATAACACTGCTGCCAGAAGAAAGCCCTTTCACGATTGGTCAGACTTTGGCAAAAATAGGGGGCACCTGTACCGGAAGTAATAAGATAAGCACTGAGGAAGCCATCATACGCCGCATCGGCATGGCTGATGGGATTAGTCGCCAAACCGGCTGCTGCCAGCGCCACTGACGCCGACTTATTAGTATCGAGGCGCTCCAACGCTGGATTACGCTCCTCTAATTTCTGTTTGTTACATGCTGTAAAAAATACAATCACTAATAGCATGAAAATGGGCACAGCCGCTGGCTGTTTTAAATAGTTTTTTTTCATAACGACGTTGGAATTTTGGGTGATATACTGATATTGGATTTTCAAAATGTCAATGCAAATAAGAGCAGGAGTAGCGCAATTCCTGGACAAGTTTGTCTTCCATGTGTATATAAGTATGAAATTGCCGGAGCAACACACATAGCTGATCAAAATATTTTATCAGCATCTTAAAACCTATCCTCTGCAACAAAAAATAAATGACAGGATGCATCTTTCACACACTCGTCTCAAACCCGTCAGGGAGGCTTAAAAAGCCCATATAAACATCTATAAAATGTACGGCACATCAAAAAATTTATACAAAATGAAAAGAAATTAACGTTTGAAAAAACCATCTTTGCACTGCTCATTGCTAATCGACTGATCATCTGAATACACTTTTACTGTCAGACATTAGTTGGAGGCCAACTTATTCAGGTATTGCCACAATAAATCCAAGACAACAATTATGAAAATCATCAAAAAAGGATTGCTAATTTTTCCACTATGGGGCTATTTAATTTTTCTTCCGGGAACATCCGCCGGGCTGCGTGCACAGGCTAAGCCCATTGGCCTGACATCGCCGGATGGACAGATTAAAGTGTCTATTGACCTAAGTGACAAAATATACTACTCGGTAGCAGCAAATGGCCAGGAACTTTTAACAAAAAATCACCTGGCACTCCTCCTGAAAGAGGAAGTACTGGGTAAAACGCCTAAACTGATCTCGGCAAAAACAACCCATGGCGGAGAAACCATACAACCCTTTGTGGCATTAAAATTTTCCACCGTTAAAAGCGATTACAATAGCCTGGTCATGCGTTTTAAGGGTAACTATGCAGTAGAGTTCCGCGCCTTTAATGATGGTATCGCCTATCGCTTTATTACCGACAGAAAAGGTAATATAGAAGTCGTGAACGAAGATTTCGCGATCAACTTCCCCGAGGATTACCTGCTTCATCTGCAACAGAATAACGGGTTTAAAACTTCCTACGAAGAGCCTTACCAACACCTCGCCTCCACCAGCTGGAAGCCGGCTGATAAAATGGCGAACCTCCCCGCTTTAATCGATACTAAAAACCAATATAAAATATTAATCAGCGAATCTGATCTGTCTGATTACCCGGGATTGTTTCTTAAAGGAACCGGCAATAATGGCATGGAAGGCACCTTCCCTAAGGTCCCGCTTGAATTTGGTCCGGATGGTGATCGCAGCCAGAAAATTTTAAAATCAGCAGATTATATTGCTGCCACCACCGGTAACAGAAGTTTCCCATGGCGCTATTTTGTGATCGCCAAAGATGATAAGCAGCTGATAGAAAACACCATGACGTTAAAGCTGGCCGCGAAAAGCGTTATTGCCGACCCTACCTGGATTAAGCCAGGACAGGCAAGCTGGGAATGGTGGAACGATGCTACGCCCTACGGTCCGGATGTAAACTTTGTATCAGGTTATAACCTGGATACTTATAAATATTACATAGACTTCGCCGCCAAATACGGGATCGGATATATTGTGATGGACGAAGGCTGGGCCAAAACCACCACCGATCCTTACACACCCAATCCAAAAGTTGATGTAAAGGAATTGATTCGTTACGGTAAAACAAAGCATGTAGATATCATTCTCTGGTTAACCTGGTTAACGGTACACAACAATATGGATCTGTTCAAAACCTTCCATGAATGGGGTATTAAAGGCGTTAAAATCGATTTCATGGACCGCAGTGACCAATGGATGGTCAACTACTATGAAAATGTGATAAAAGAGGCAGCCAAAAATCAAATATTTGTTGACTTCCACGGCGCTTTCAAGCCTTCCGGGCTGGAGTATAAATATCCCAACCTGTTGTCGTATGAAGGTGTAAGAGGATTGGAACAAATGGGTGGTTGCCGGCCGGATAACAGTATTTACCTTCCATTTATGCGCAATGCGGTAGGGCCAATGGACTTTACCCCGGGAGCCATGATCAACATGCAGCCTGACGTATATCGTGCCGAACGACCCAATGCAGCAGGTGTAAGCACAAGAGCTTACCAGCTTGCCCTGTATGTTGTTTTTGAAAGCGGCATACAAATGCTGGCAGACAATCCTACCCTGTATTACCGCAATGCGGATTGTACGGAGTTTATTACCAGTGTGCCCACTACCTGGGATGAAACCAGGGCGCTGGCTGCCAGCGCCGGCGAAGTAGCAGTAGTGGC
>NZ_DATCVJ010000068.1:0-5896 GCF_036566945.1 Chitinophaga sp.
AGCACTTTTGCTTTAAAAACATAATGTCCGGGACTGAGGTTAGTGTAAGTGGCTCTTCTTTGGTTGCCGTCGGTATACAGCCAGTCTTCATTAAACCCTTCCAACATATACGCATATTTATCATTGTCCTTATGCGAAAAATCGAGGGAGGCAAAGTCGATGGAGAAAATGTTTTCCTTATACTTCAGCGTAATACTTTGCAGCTGGGATAAAGCGCGGTTCAATAATACCCGGTCATTGACCCATTCACCCGGCTCTACATTTTTATCTAATATCTGGAAACCGGTGAAAGCAAGTGTTGGATGAACAACGGGTTTTCTGATGGAAGTGGGATTGATGAGATTAAATCCGGAAGGTCCACCAAAGATCAGTTCACCTGAACTTGTTTTTAATGCCGCATTATCATTAAATTCCCGGCTCTGTAGGTTATTGGCGGCATCATAACTAATAACAGAAAAAGTAACCTGGTTATTATTTTGTCCGGGAATGGCGTTACATAACCCATTCGGCGTGGAAATCCAAAGTGTTTGATGATCGTCTTCCAGGATATTCAGGATCATATTATCCGGAAGACCATTTGCTGTTGTGAATGTCTGAAATTCCTTTGATTGTTCATTAAATAAGTTCAGGCCCTCCCGGGTTCCTATCCAAATCCGTCCCTTACTGTCTTCCAGCATACAGAAAATGTCATCGTTGCTTAAACTGTTTTTCTTATTTGAATGCTGATAAAAAACTGCAGCAGATTTATTTTTGTCAAGCACGGCAATACCGGCATTGGCACCCACCCATAAATTCCCTTTTCTGTCTTCCATAAGAGAAGAAATATAATTGGAAAGCAACAGCCCGCCGCCACTTCTGTAATGGTTAAACCGGTTTGTCTTTTTGTCAAAACGATCCAATCCGCCACCTAAAGTCCCTATCCATAAATATTGCTCTCTATCTTCAAATAGCTCCCAGACGGTATCATCTGCCAAACTTGAAGAATCATTGTCGTTATGCCTGTAGTGTGTGAACTTCCTGCCATCGAAACTATTGAGTCCCCCCAGATATGTTCCCACCCAAAGGATGCCTTCCTGATCTATCCACAGGCTCACGATTACATTATTGCTCAGGCTATTACTATTGCTGGGATCATGCAGGTATTGCCTGAAAGTATTATTCTTTCTGTCGAAATAGATTAATCCTCCTCCATTGGTGCCTATCCAGATATTACCTGCCCTGTCTTCAACAAAACGGTTTACATCATCGAACTGCAAACTTTTTGCATCTGATTCCCGGTGATGATAATAGGGAAACTGTACGATGTTACTATTATAATAATTTACACCTTGTTTATAGGTGCCGAGCCAGATAACATCCTGATCATCTTTATAAATGGTAGTAATACTATTTTGGCTGATGCTTTTTGGATCATTGGGGTTATTCAGCAGATAACTGCTGGTGTAACCATTCTTTTTATCGATCAGGGTTATCCCACCGTGGTCCGTTCCCACCCAGATCAGGCCATTATTGTCCTGGACAACCTGGCTTATCAATTCTGAATTCAGCCTTGCCTGAAAAGAATTCTTACCAAACTGTCTGATAGTATTATCCTGCGGGTGGAAAAGGAAGAGTGCATCATTATAGTGCCAAAGCCATATATCGCCATCGCAGTCGATAAAAAGATCAAAAGGAGATTTCCACTTATGCTGTTTCTGTAATGTGGTACTGGAAAAAGATACTTGTTCGTCTTTTATGTCATACTTCTCCAAAAGGCCAGATTGATATACCAACCATAATTTTCCGTCCTTTGTTTCTTTTATCGAAGTAATCTTTTCTGCAGGCGGATTTCTTTGTTGTTTAAATGGTTTCACACTTTTATCATTGGCAGAAAATAAATACAGGCCCTTGTCATTGTAAAGGAACCAGTATCTGCCATCGTAGCCTTTTACAATTTTCATAATGGCGCCATCCGGCAAACCGATGGAATGCAAATAACTATTGTAGTCGGCATTAAATTTCTCCGTATCAGGGTTATAAATGCAAGCCCCCCCCGTTGTGGATACCCACATTTTTCTTTCAGGAAGCTCATAAAGCGACAAAATATAGTTATCCTTCAGTGAAGTACTGTCATTGTGATCTTTATGAAATATTCTACAAAAATAGCCATCATAGCGATTAAGTCCATACGTAGTACCGAACCACAAAAAACCATCCGGATCTTTTAACACCGCATTTACCTGGTTATGAGACAAACCCGTATAGGTATTCAGCTTAGAAAAATTATAATGCTCATTTTGTGATAAAACGATAAGGGATTGCAGCAATAAAACAAGCCCAAAAAGATAGCGCATTAAAGTAGGTTTTAGGTATAAACTCATTATGGCAAGGCGGCTGTGGGCTACCTGTTGTCCTGTCCGTCCTGGAGAGCACTGCCGGCATTTCATGCCGGCACCGTGAATTCCCTATTTTTAAGTGTCAAAATAACACATAATTATTTATTACACAAATTACACTTTTATCATGCAGATTCAAATTGTTACTTGCTACAAGGGATATTAATACAGTGTGGATTCTCTGTGGCTGGGCAGCCCCAATACACGATGGCAGATAATAAATAAATTACCTATATCTTTAAAGTCTAATTGGCAGCACATGGAATTGTTTATCCTATTTTCGGTATTGATTACGCTGGCAGCATTTTTTTCGTACATCAACGTAAAGTTTGTGAAACTACCCTCCGGCATTAGCCTGATGCTGATGGGGACGATGGCGTCATTGGCCGTCATCATCACCGGGCATTTTTCATCGGGGTTTAGTACGATTGTAAAAGAGAAATTGGCACTCATTGATTTTTCTGAATTTCTCCTGGGTATTCTGCTAAGTTTCCTGCTGTTTGCAGGTTCACTCCATGTGGATATTGCTGATTTGCGAAAATCAGCAAAAAGTATATCCGTGTTTGCGGTGGTGGGCACACTTGTTTCTACCATGCTGGTCGGTGCTGCGCTCTACGGGCTGATGTTATTATTTCAGCAGCCCATACCCATAATTTACTGTCTGCTTTTCGGTGCATTAATCTCACCTACTGATCCAATAGCTGTAATGGGAATACTAAAAAAAGCAAACCTCTCGAAAACGATAGAAACAAATATTGTGGGAGAATCTCTTTTTAATGATGGTATAGGCGTTGTAGTGTTTGCAACTTTACTCCAGATAGCGGCTGTTGGTGTTGAAAATTTTGGTGCGGCAGATATTGGGCTACTCTTTTTAGAGGAGGCTGTTGGTGGTATTCTTGCGGGATTGATGATCGGGTTTATTGGGTATAAATTGATGAAATCCATTGATCATTTCCAGACAGAAATCCTTATTTCTATAGCAATGGTGATGGGCGGCTACAGTTTTTGTCACTATATTCATGTTTCCGGTCCGCTGGCCATGGTAGTAGCCGGAATTATGACTGGCAACAGAGGGAAGGCACTCGCCATGAGTGACGTCACCAGGGATTATTTGGGCAAATTCTGGGAGGTAACGGACGAAATCCTGAATGCAATTTTGTTCATGCTGATTGGTCTGGAAATAGTAGTGGTAGCTTTTGAGGCACATTACCTGATCATTGGCATATTTGCAGCCATACTATTAATCGTAGCCCGGTTTATATCACTTTATATTCCGGCATTTGCGTTTGGTTTTAAAAAGCAGCTTGGCACAAAAACATTGGCCATCATGACCTGGGGAGGATTGCGGGGAGGGATTTCTATCGCCCTGGCGCTCTCGCTACCGGCCAGTCAATATAAGAACATTATTGTTTCTGTTACTTTTATTATTGTATTGTTTTCTATTCTTGTTCAGGGATTCACTATTGGTAAGTTAATTAAGAGATTAAACAGGTAACTGAAGAACTATAGTAGCCTGGGAAGCATGCGTACGAATCACCTGACAGGTTTATTTTTAATTTCTGCTATTGGTGCTGTATATTGCCGTTGGATGGTATTATTGGTCTTAAATTTAGGGGAATCGTTCATTTTAAATATTTTTTAAATACCTTTATTTCCAATTAATAAGAGCACCGAAATACGAACTACAACTGTTGACAAAAAAAATAAAATTGCGCCATAATGGACACAATCGACAATCGTGAAATGGTAATAATTAACTCTTTCGATGAGTATAGCACGTATCTTGGGAAAGAATTAGGTGTTTCCGACTGGCATAAAATAGACCAGGAACAGATTAATAGGTTTGCGAATGCAACGCTGGATCACCAATGGATTCATACAGATCAGGAAAGAGCTAAAAGCGAAGGTCCATTCAACGGAACCATTGCTCATGGCTACTTAACATTGGCATTAATCCCCTATCTGTGGAAGCAGATTGTAGATGTACGCAATATTAAAATGGAAATAAACTATGGTATAGAGAGTTTTAAATTTGGCCAGCCGGTTTTGGTGGACAGTGAAGTTCAGCTAAAGGCTAAACTCAACACGATAACAAATTTAAGAGGGGTCACCAAAGTTATTATCGAAGCCATACTTGTTATTAAAAATCAGCCAAAGCCGGCTTACACGGGTAATGTAGTTTTCTTGTATCATTTTGTGTAAAAATCAGCGTGTCGGGTAGTCGCTCCGACACACCGGCTACAATCATTATCACACTTTATGAAGAGATATGCCGAAAAGTTCGCAGATGCAATATCTGCGGACTTTTCATTTTTTGGCACAGATCATCATATTTTAAAGAATTTTAATTATTGATGATACTAAAGGTCCTGCATTGAAAGGATAACCTGATCTCTACCCCAGTCCCGGGAGCAGCAGCAATGCTGAAGTCTCCGTCGAGCTGACCGGAAAGGCCGTGCATCAGGCTCATTCCCAGCGACCGGGTATCCTGTGGATCCTGCTCCCGCAAAAAACCAACACCATCGTCTGCAATCAGCAGCAAACAGCCATCCTCTTCTGTACTTTTCAGTGTCACCTGAATGCTCCCTCTCCGACCGGCAGGAAAAGCATATTTAATCGAATTGCTCACGGCCTCGTTAATGATCAGCCCAATAGGCACAGCCTGAACAGCATCGAGCAACACTGGCGCGGCTTCTGTAATGAAAGAAATTTTATCCGTGCTTTCAAACGATTCCTTCATATAGCCGATCAATTCCCTGATGTACCATTTCATATCTATTTTGCCAAGACTATCCACCTGGTAAAGCCGCTGATGAATCAGCGACATAGCGTACATACGGTGCTGACTATTGCGGATGGCTGCTATGGCAACCGTATTATCAAGGTATTCTGACTGAGTATTGAGCAGGCTGATGACAATCTGTAAATTATTTTTAACCCGATGATGTACTTCTTTCAATAACCACTCCTTTTCTTCCACTACTTTTTTCAGTACTTCATTCTGCTCATTTATTTCCCGCTGTTTTTCTTCCAGATCAAGGTTGGAACGCTTCTTCAGCCGGTAGCGGTTATACATTAATGCGGAGAAGAGCACCAACATCGCAACACCAGCAGCGAAAGCATTCCGAAACACTTTTTCATTCTGGATCAGCACTTCCTGTAACTTACTTTTCTGGGTAAGCAACTCTATATTTTTATCTTTTTGCCTGGTTTCAAACTGCAATTGCAGCATCCCCAGTTGTTTGGCCTGGGCAAGGCTGGTTAACGAATCGGATAGCATTTTATATTGCCTGAAATGGCTGATAGCGGAAGAAAGATTCCCCATCGCCGAATCCGTTCTGTAATACAGATACTCACCTTCTACCTTCCGCACCAGGGCCAGTGATATACTGTCTTTATAAGTGACATAACTCCTGAGATAGGGAATCGTTTCCGTAAAGCGGCCAGTAGCCTGAAGATAATAAATAATCCCCAGGCGCAAAAGCTGGCTACCGCGGTCCTGTTGCCCGTGGTGCTGATAG
>NZ_DATCVJ010000069.1:0-3460 GCF_036566945.1 Chitinophaga sp.
GTTATGAATTTCGTACCGCTCTGTCATGATATCAAACAGCTGCACTTTATTGGCAGCGGCGGCCGCAAAGGATTCCTTTAAAGAATCGAATCCGGCGGCATCGATTGCCATTGGCTTATCTGCCAGCACATGCATACCGGCCTGCACGGCGCGATGTATGTATACGGGCTTCAAGCGGTTATTGCCAGCCAGCACAACGATGCTGCCCGGTGCGCTTTGCAACATTTTTTGCAGGTAATCATTGCCGGTATACACCTCGGTTTCCCAGTGTACAACGGGGCTGTCCTGTTTATTATACGCAGCGACGCGCTGCAGGTATTGTTTTACTTCCGGTCCGTCGGGCGCAAATACTTTTATCACGGAATCAATACCCGGGTACATCTGTTGTTGTACCAGCGAGGCGTGGAAATGACCAGGGTCAAGGGCAATCAGCTGCATAGGCAATTGCTTTTCAGGTGGATATGAGCAGGACAACAGTAACGAAACCATACTAATAAAGATAATAATTTGCTTCATCCGGTTATTTTTTTTCGTCAGAAACGTTTCCGGTCAATTTTTTCCTCGTTTGCGTAACTACGGAAACGGCTATACTATCTGCATGATTATTCCAACTGTTACGGACATACGAAGTAACGGCGGCAATGTCTTCATCCTTGAGAAAACCGAAGGCGGGCATCTGTTCGCCGTAAGGACTGTTCTTTGCTTTGGAAGCGCCGGTGCGGCCCTGTATCACCGTTTGAATCAGCGATGCGCTGTTGCCTGTTACCAGTGCATTTTGGTCTAGTGCCGGGAAAGAACCCGGTACACCTTTGCCCTCGGTTTTATGACAGGCTTCACAATAACTTTTGTAGATGCTGGCGCCTTTGGTCGCAGCCGCCACGGGTGCAGTCGCCGCTTTTTCTACCGGCAAACCGGCAGGTATTTTATCATTGGCCCGGAGCGCCGACAAACGGATAATGCGGTCGTCGTGTTGCAACGGAAATCCTTTGCCGGGGTTCCAGTCGCGGTTGCTGGTGGCAATGTACACATCTCCTTCCGGCGATACACAAATATCCCGCAGGCGGCCAAATTTGCCGCTGAAGTAAATATGTTCTGTCGTTACGGACTCCTGTGCCGGATTTAAAGCCAGCACCCGCAAACTGGCCGCCTTTAAGGTGCCGAGTAAAATGCTGTTATACCATTCCGGAATATTATGCGCCCCGTAATAATCCACGCCAGCCGGTGCAATCGTAGGAGTCCAGGCTTTCAATGGCGCGGTGAACGGAAACGAATCGGCATAGGCTTTTTCGTCGGGTCTGTCTGCAAAACCTTCTACCCGGGGCCATCCGTAAAATGCCTTGCGTTGAATCAGGTTCAGTTCATCATCCACGGCATCACCGTGTTCGGAGGCAAATAAATGTCCTGACGTAGTAAATACCATCCCCTGAATATTGCGGTGACCGCGGGACCAGATTGGGCTGCCCGGATATGGATTATCGGCAGGAATACTGCCATCAAAATTCAGTCGTAATGTTTTACCATTAATGAAATTGGTGTCCGGCGCATGGTCACCATTGGCGGCATCTCCGGTAGAGAGTATAATTTTACCATCGGGAGATATCGCTACCCGGGAGCCGTTATGCCCCGTGTTGCCGGGCAGTTCCAACAGCACCAACGGGTCTTTCAGCGTATCCATGGTATAGGTATATCTCACCAGTCTGGATACAATGGTGGAATCCTTTTGCAGGTGGGTGTAGTCCACAAATACGTAGGGCTGTGCTTTGTCAGCAGATATGGCCATGCCCAGCAAGCCCAGGGTGCGCTGGCGATACACCTCCGGTATGGTAAGTAATAATTTCTTCACGCCGGTATGTGGATCTGCATTGCTGATGGTACCGCTTTGCTCGGTATACCAGATCTGGTTATCCGGTCCCCAGGCAATTTCCCAGGGTACATTCAGATCTGACACCACTGTACTAATGCCCACCCGCGTACTATCCAGCTCCAGCAAGGCTTCCAGCGGCTGATTAAAAGCAGCGTCCTGGCCGGAGCGGCAGGCGCCTGCTCCCAGTAACATCAACAAAACCATTCCGGTAATCGTTCTTCTCATGCGTTCGGGTGTTACTTAAAAAACAAAGTAATCGCGTTGCTGACAGCCAGTCCCAGCATAATCAGCAGGCCGATGCCGGCAGCGATATTGGTAAATAAATTATTCTTCAAGGGGCCCATTATTTTGGCGTCGTTGGCCACAAAAAACAAGGCCACGCCAATAAAAGGCACGATAAAAATCGTCACCGCCTGCGCCAGCACAATGAGTTGCAGCGGCAGTTTACCGAAAATAATGGCTACACTGGCGCCAATGATCATGATAACGGCAATGAATAAACGTACCATTTTAGAACTGAGCTGACCGCCAAATCCTAATGCATCTCCCAGCAGTGTACCACCCAATGCGGCGTTACCCAACAGAGAAGAAAACGACGCGCCGAATAAACCCAGCAGGAAGAAACCGGCTGCGGCATTTCCGAATACCGGTTCCAATGCTTTCGCCATATCGGTGGCAGATGTAATTTTTATGCCGGCAGGATGCAATACGGTGGCCGCGCAAATCATCACGGTAGCACTCATAAAGCCCAGGATCAGCATTCCCGGCAACGTTTCTTTACCGGTTTGTGTCACATCCGGCCGTATTTTTCTTCTTTCCTGTACGAGGTAAGATTGATAGATAGCACCTACAATAGAAAAACAGGAGGCCATAAAAGCAATAATCAGCTGTTGTGATCCCACCGGAACAGTAGGTACAAATCCGCCCGCAATATCTGCTGCTGCTGGTCGCGACATCACCATCGTCACTATAAATGCGAAGAGCATCATAATGATGAGCGTGATCATAATTTTTTCCAGTTTCTTATAAAATCCGCGGAAGAAGAGGATACTGATGCCGAGTACATTACATACCACAATCCATATTTCTTTAGGCGTATGCGTAGCTTCTGCCAGTGTGATGCCGGCGCCGATGGAGTTGCCCGCCTGGAAAGAGGCAGTTACCAGGAACACCCCAACGCCAATGGCTATACGTGCAGGCAGCCCCCATTTATCGCTGATGGTGCCGAGTAAAGATTGACTGGTAGCAATGCCCACCCGGGCAGCCATCATCGTAAAAATAATCATGAAGAAGATGGCAACCGCTACAATCCACAACAGGGAAAAGCCGTAACTGGCGCCCATAATAGAGGCGATGGTCACCTTACTGGGACCGAATACCAATGCCGCCGTGATCAATCCCGGCCCCAACGATTGCAGCCAGGCTTTGGATTTATGAGTAGTGTTAGGTTTGGTTATTGTAGTGGCTGTTGACATAGTGAAATAGCTTTTAGCTTTTAGCTGTTAGCAGTTAGATTTTAGCGATTAGTTTTTAGCGATTAGTTTTTAGCGATTAGTTTTTAGCGATTAGTTTTTAGCGATTAGTTTTTAGCGATTA
>NZ_DATCVJ010000070.1:0-3687 GCF_036566945.1 Chitinophaga sp.
ACACCTGCCTGGACGCCGCTTGCTTACGGAGATGGTCTATGGCTTTGTTTTTAGCGATGACAAAAAGATACACCTGTGGATTTTTTATATGAGAAAGTGACGCTCTTTTTTGCCAGCAATGCATGAACACATCGTTGGTAATTTCTTCTGCTACTTCTTTGGAATGCGTAAGGCTAAAGGAAAAACGGAGCAGCGTCACAAAGAAATGATTGTAGAAAGCCCGAAAGGCAGTCTGATCATTGTTCCCTGTGATGTTACTGAAAAGTTCACTTATTGTACACTCGTTCATCCCTTTTTTCCGCTGATAATGGTTGCAAATTATGTAACGTAGATTACGTTAAAGTTAACAAAATTAATAATCCCGTTAACTTTTCCATATAGGTATTATTTTCTCTGAAAGTTAGGGTATTTTATCTCTATTGTTGGTTATGACTGCTATACTTTCCACTCAAAATTATTTTTAACAATCTTTTGGGGGTTTTTCAATTTCTTTTCGTCCTTCCTGTGTAATACGAACAAAATAGATGACAGAGGATCACCGGATCAATATATTGCTGGCCAGAAAACTTGCCGGAGAGGCTTCTCCGGAAGAATTAACAGAACTGGAGGACTTGCTGTTGCAGTTCCCCGGGCTTCATTATGCTTATACGATAGTAGAAGATATTACTACGCTGAAAGAAAATAATGGATTTTCTGTTGCTGAAGAACAGCAGTTATTACAAAAGGGGTTATCTAATATAGACCTGCTGATGGAAACGCCGGCAGCAAAAGTGAGACGGATGTTTCCGTGGAAAGCGGTGATGGGAGTAGCGGCCTGTGTGGCCGTATTAGTAACGGCTTACAGTTTTTGGCAACGGCCGGGCAAGCATCATTTCGGGAACGAAGTAGTGACCCGGAATGGCTCTAAAACCGCGGTGGTATTGCCAGACGGGACCAGCGTGGTGCTCAATGCATGTAGCCATTTGCGCTATGATGTGAATAGATTCCTGAATGGTGACCGGAAGGTAACATTGGTGGGAGAAGCTTATTTTGATGTAAAGCATGATCCGCAACATCCTTTTATTATTCAAACGGAGCATGCGGATATAAAGGTACTGGGTACCGTTTTTAATGTGAAGGCCTACGAAGAGGATGCCACCGTAGAAGCCACATTACTGAGTGGAAAAGTAGAGGTGAGCTTTCCGGAAGGAGCAGCTGCCGGTGGCCATAAAGTAGTGGTATTGCAACCAGAACAAAAACTAATCATTGATAAAAAGAATCTGACTGCTTTACCCGTGAAAGCAGTGAATGCCAACAAGAGTAATTACACCATTACAGCTGTAAAACCAACACAGGCGGGGGATTCCGCAGAGAATCAGACGACCGCCTGGATGAATGACCGTTTTGAATTTGACAAAATTACGTTTGAACAACTATCGCACGACCTGGAACGCTGGTACAACGTGACGATACGATTTAAGAATGATCGTTACAAGCAGGAAGTATTTAGCGGCGCTTTCCGCAAACAAAGCATAGATGGCATATTGCAGGCATTGCAATTAACATCCGGATTTCATTATGAAGTGAACAACAAGGAAAATGTTATTGATATATGGTAAACATCTAGCAGACATATAAATCAGAATACTTTTTTTATGGCGGTTAGCAAATAAAAAAAGGGAAATGCTCGAACATTCCCCCTTTTAAAATTGCTAGCTAAAACAACTAAACCGATCCACACAATCTGGTAATGGCCTGATTATTTCACCTAACGAAACAAATTTATGAAAAAAAGTCATTGGTGGCCTTCTCATATTCCGCGTAGGCGTATGAGGAAATTGGTACTAAGTATGAAACTAACTTCTGTATTGCTTTGTGCAGGTTTTCTGCAATTAAGCGCGCATGGACTTTCTCAGGAAAAGATCAGTGTTGATTACAAAAATATCAACATTGCCAAACTCCTGACCTTAATCGGGAAGCAAAGCGATTATACGTTCCTGTATAAGAACGCCATTATTCCTGATAAAAAGATATCCATCAGTATGAAGGATGCCCCGGTGCGGGCTATCCTGGACAATGCGCTGGCAGGGACTTCACTGGATTATAAGGTGATGAATGACAACCTGGTGGTGATTGTGGAGGCAGGAGATAAAGTGCTGAATATTAATATAAAAGGTAAAGTAACCGATGACGCTGGTAATCCGCTGATTGGGGTAACGGTGTTGGTAAAAGGCACTACCCATGGCGCGCATACCGATGAAAATGGTCGTTTTTCCCTGGATGCGCCTGAAAATGCGATACTGGAATTTTCCTATGTAGGATATGAGAGTATGCAGATGACGGCAAAGGCTGATCAGCACTATGATATAGTAATGAAAGCCAATTCCAGTGGTTTGAATGAAGTAGTGGTAGTGGGTTATGGTAAACAGAAAAGGATCAACCTCAGCGGTGCGGTAGATGCGATTTCCGGAAAAGAACTGGAAAGCCGTCCTATCACCAACGTGGCTACTGGTTTACAGGGATTGATTCCCAATCTGAATATTACAAATAGTGATGGCCGGGTTTCTTCTGCTGCGAAGTTTAACCTGCGCGGTATCACCTCCATTAATGGTGGCGATCCTTTTATCCTGGTAGATAATATTCCATTTACCAGCGACGAAGTATCCCGCCTTAATCCGGCGGATGTACAAAGTGTAACGGTGCTGAAGGATGCGGCG
Source organism: Chitinophaga sp. (assembly GCF_036566945.1). Taxonomy (GTDB): domain Bacteria; phylum Bacteroidota; class Bacteroidia; order Chitinophagales; family Chitinophagaceae; genus Chitinophaga. The sequence continues at coordinate 2,697 of NZ_DATCVJ010000070.1, forward strand.
GCTGCTGCCATTTATGGTGCCCGTGCTGCTTTCGGGGTAGTATTAATTACCACCAAAACCGGAAAAGACGGACATCTTGCCGTGAGTGCGAATACCAACTATTCGGTACGTACATTGGGTAAGGTACCTAAGATTATTACAGATCCGCTAACGGTGATGCAATACAAACATGATGCAGGAGCACCTTTATATAACCTTTATCCACAGCCAGACAGGGATTATGCAGCGCAGTTGCTGAAAGATCCAACATTGCCGCGGGTGATTGTGAATCCAAATGATCCTAAATCATATAGCTACTATGGAGAAACAGATTGGCTGCATGAAGTGTACAGCAAGTCTGCTCCTGCCTATACCGCTAATTTCAGTGTATCCCAGGGTAATGAAAAACTGAATTACTATTTATCTGGTGAATATTATTCACAGGATGGTATGTTACGTAGTAATCCTGATAAATACGAGCGTTACAACCTGCGTGCAAAGGCTACCTATACCTTTAATGACCGCTTTAAGCTGGGTACAAATACGATGTACACCAATACTACCTATGACCAGCCTTTTGCTACCAGTACATCCGACGCCAGTCTTTATTCCGGTAGTACCAATAATTCGTTTTTCACTGCCGTAAACCGTACGCCTTCTTTGTCTGTATTCCATAATCCGGACGGCAGCTGGACAGCAGACGGTGCTAACCTGTTAGGTGTATTGCAGAGTGGTGGTCGCAGAAACGATAACTGGAGTGAGTTTATGACCACATTGAATGCAGAGTTGGGATTGATTAAAGATGTGTGGACCTTAAAAGCAGATGCCACCTGGAGAAGAGGGAGTGATGTAGGCAAAGGATTTAGTATTCCGGTAGCCTATAGTACTGGTCCTGGTGTAACTAATTATACCGGTGGTAACCTGACTTCCGCTTCCAACAGCAGCAATTCAGTGAAGTACAATGTATTTAACGTATATACCGACTTCCATAAAACATTCAATAAAAAGCATG
>NZ_DATCVJ010000071.1:0-6840 GCF_036566945.1 Chitinophaga sp.
ATGACAGCATTATTTATTTTATCACTTTTCGTTTTCGGCTACATGATATATGTACTGTTGAAACCTGAAAAATTCTGATTGGAGTACTATCTCCTACGCCTATACGCAAAGCTTTTTTAATTAACTATAGAAATGACAACAGAACTTTTAGGCGTCATTGCCACCTACGGCATCACGCTGTTGCTCGCCTGGCCACTGTCCAGGTACATCGTTAAAATATTCCGGGGGGAGCGGACCTGGTCCGATTTTATGTCGCCGCTGGAACGTCTCTTCTTCAAAATTTCCGGTATCAATCCTAAAGAGGAAATGGACTGGAAACAGCATATGAAGGCATTGCTGACCATCAATCTTGTTTGGTTTGTGTATGCTTTTTTTGCGTTGTTTTTCCAGGATAAACTGCCGCTGAATCCGGATGGAAACCCGGGACAGTCGGCTGATCTGGCGTTTAACACCGCCATTAGTTTTGTGGTAAACTGTAACCTGCAACACTATTCCGGCGAAACGGGTGTTACCTATTTCACGCAATTATTTGTACTGGCTTTCCTGCAGTTTGTAAGTGCCGCTACTGGTATTGCTGCGTTGGTAGTAGTGTTTAAGGCGATGAAGGAAAAAACAACCACTAAGCTGGGTAACTTCTGGGACATTTTCCTGAAAACAATTACCCGTATCCTGTTACCACTCAGCATTGTTATTGCGCTCATCTTTATATTTAACGGAATGCCTGCCAGCTTCGCCGGCAAGGATACGATTGTTACCATGCAGGGCGATACGGTGAATGTATCGCGTGGTCCGGTGGCTGGTTTTGTAGCCATCAAGCACCTGGGAACCAATGGTGGTGGCTTCTTTGGCGCCAACTCCGCTCACCCGCTGGAAAATCCTAATTACGTTACCTGGATGACAGAAATGGTAGCCCAGGTAGTGCTGCCTATTGCGATGGTATTTGCATTGGGCCTGTTTATACAAAAAAGGAAATTCGCCAACGTCATATTCGGGATCATGACCATAGGGATGGTCTGTTTACTGATCCCGTCTATACAACAGGAAGTAGCCGGTAACCCGGAAATAGCGAAGATGGGCATACACCAGGTCACGGGGGCCATGGAGGGCAAGGAAGTGCGCTTTGGCGCCGCGGCTACAGGATACTGGAGTACGGTGACCACTATTATATCTACCGGATCGGTATGCGGCTGGCACGATAGCACCATGCCTATGACCGGCTTAATGCAGTTGCTGGGTATGATGCTGAACTGTTTGTATGGTGGTTGTGGCGTAGGTATCCTGAACTATTACATCTACATTATCATCGCCGTATTTATATCAGGACTCATGGTAGGCCGTACACCGGAATTCATGGGGCATAAACTGGAAGCGAGAGAAGTAAAGATTGCGGCCATTATTACGCTGTTATCACCTTTCCTGATCCTGGCTGGTACCGCTTTATCTGCTTTTGTGTTAACGCATCATCCGAATGCCGACTGGGCGGTGAAGCCTTCGGCCTGGCTCAATAATCCCAGCTTCCATGGCTTCTCTGAAATGCTCTATGAGTATACTTCTGCTAATGCCAATAACGGTTCTGGTTTTGAAGGTTTGGGAGATGGTAACGTATTCTGGAATGTTTCTACCGGATTTGTGCTGATCCTCGGCAGGTTCCTGCCCATTATAGGACCGGTGGCCATTGCTGGTTTGATGGCATCCAAGAAATACATCCCTGAATCTGCCGGTACGCTGAAAACAGATTCACTCACTTTCGGCGCCATGACATTCGCGGTGATTGTTATTCTCACGGCTTTGTCTTATTTCCCGGCGCTGGCATTGGGTCCTATCGCAGAGTATTTTTCCCTGTAAATTTTTTTAATGACTGATTACCATGAAGCATGATAATAAATTGTTTCCGAAAGAGCTGGTGATGGAGAGCCTGAAGCAGTCCTTCGTGAAACTGAATCCGAAATTGATGATTAAAAACCCGGTGATGTTCACCGTGGAAGTGGGTACCGCTGTAATGGCCATAGTGGCACTGTATGCGGTATTCACCGGTAACAAAGACCAGGGTAGCGCCGCTTATAACGTAGCTATCTTTGCGGTGCTTTTCCTGACCGTGTTGTTTGCCAACTTCGCAGAAGCCATTGCAGAAGCACGCGGTAAAGCACAAGCGGAAAGCTTGCGTAAAACAAGGGAAGAAACGCCCGCTAAAAAAGTAGAATTGATCGGTGAAATATTTACCAACGAAATAAAAATCGTTTCTTCTGCTACCCTGCGTAAAGGCGACATCTTTGTATGTGAGGCCGGCGATATTATCCCCGCAGATGGAGAGATTGTACAGGGGCTTGCCAGCATCGACGAATCAGCTATTACCGGCGAAAGTGCGCCGGTGATCCGGGAAGCCGGCGGTGATAAGTCCAGCGTAGTAGGCGGTACCAAAGTATTATCTGATCATATTAAAGTAAGGGTGAGCACCGAACCCGGTGAATCTTTCCTGGATAAAATGATAGCCCTCGTAGAAGGCGCCAGCAGACAAAAAACGCCGAATGAAATTGCACTCACCATTCTGCTGGCTAGTTTCACGCTGGTATTTATCATTGTATGCGTAACGCTAAAACCTTTTGCAGACTACGCACAAACACCTATCACCATTGCCGCATTTATTTCGCTGTTTGTATGTTTAATACCTACTACCATCGGCGGTTTATTATCGGCGATTGGTATAGCAGGAATGGATCGTGCACTGCGTGCCAATGTGATCACCAAGTCTGGTAAAGCTGTAGAAACTGCCGGAGATATAGATGTGTTGTTGCTGGATAAAACCGGTACCATCACCATCGGTAACCGTAAGGCAACCAACTTCTACGCAACCAACGGTATCTCTAACGAAGAATTTATTCGCCTGTGCGCACTCAGTTCTTTATCTGATGAAACGCCGGAAGGTAAGTCTATTGTAGAACTGGCCGGAAAGGACGTCGTCAATAAATTAACGGTGAGTGGCGCCAGCCTCGTAAAATTTACCGCTGAAACCCGCAGCAGCGGTATCGACCTGCCGGATGGTAACCGTATCCGTAAAGGTGCTTACGATGCCATTAAGCGACTCGCAGAAAGAGAGGGATTTACTTTCCCTGCGGAAACCCTGGCGAAAGTAGAAGCCATTTCCAATGATGGAGGTACGCCGCTGGTAGTATCGCTTAACAGTAAAGTACAGGGCGTTATTGAATTGCAGGATATCATCAAACCCGGTATCAGCGAACGTTTCGACCGCCTGCGTAAAATGGGTGTGAAAACGGTGATGGTAACCGGTGATAATCCGCTGACCGCAAAGTATATTGCTACCAAAGCCGGTGTAGACGACTTCATTGCAGAAGCCAAGCCGGAAGATAAAATGAGTTATATCCGCAAGGAGCAAAACGAAGGTCGCCTGGTAGCCATGATGGGCGATGGTACCAACGATGCCCCTGCCCTGGCGCAGGCCGATGTAGGTGTGGCCATGAATAGTGGTACCCAGGCTGCGAAAGAAGCCGGTAACATGGTGGACCTGGACAATGATCCTACCAAGCTGATTGAAATAGTGGAAATCGGTAAACAGTTGCTGATGACCCGCGGTACACTCACCACCTTCTCTATCGCGAATGATGTGGCTAAGTATTTCGCGATTGTACCAGCTTTGTTTGTGGCATCTATACCAGCATTGCAAGGTATTAACATCATGAAACTGCATAGCCCTGAAACAGCGATTTTAAGTGCGGTTATTTTCAACGCGATCATTATTCCAATGCTGATACCACTGGCATTACGTGGAGTGGCTTACAAGCCTATAGGCGCCAGTGCACTGCTCCGCAGGAATCTGTTGATCTATGGTGTAGGTGGTATCATTGCGCCTTTCATAGGTATCAAGTTAATTGATATGCTGATGGCGCTTTTCATGTAATTCTAAAAAATAAAAATTTAAAGAGATGAAAAAATATCTTTGGCCTTCTGTAAAACTCACTTTATTACTGGTGGTATTGCTGGGCGGAATATATCCTTTGTTCCTCGCTGGTGTGGCCAAAATGGCGCCTGGTAATGGCGATGGTGTAAAGATTGTGCGGAATGGAAAAGTAGTGGGTTATGAAAATATAGCACAAAAATTTTCTGATGATAAATATTTCCAGCCCCGTCCTTCTACGGTAGATTATAATGCTGCCGGTTCCGGTGGCTCCAATAAATCAGCCGGCAATCCTGACTACCTGAAAGCGGTACAGGAAAGAATAGACACTTTTATGGTGCATAATCCGGACGTAAAGAAAGCCGATATCCCTGCGGAACTGGTAACGGCTTCTGCAAGTGGTCTTGACCCACACCTTACGCCGGAAGCGGCATACGTGCAAATACCACGTGTGGCCAAACAGAGAGGTATAGCAGCCGATCGTTTGAAGCAACTGGTGGATGCCAATACCAAAGCTCCGGTACTGGGTGTACTGGGCGTAGCTACTGTTAATGTGTTAAAATTGAATATCGCGCTCGATGATTTGAAGTAGCGTTGAGCGTTGTCCTGTTATTCCTTGGACCTGTGAATATCCTATGATGCACTATCTTGCCTGGCAATTCGTCGCAGCGGATTGCCAGTGATTACAACACCAACTACCTATATTAAAAGTCAACTTGAAATGAAAAAAATTCTATTACTGGCCGGCGCAATGGCTGCCGCAATTACGATGTTCGCCCAGGATGCTCCGAAAACAGCAACAGACAACGACAAAGGTAAAATCACCTTTTCCGGATATGCAGAAGCATATTACAGCTATGATCTCAATCAGCCGGCAGATCATACCAAGCCTGGCTTCCTGTATAATTACAATCGCCATAATGAGCTGAATCTGAACCTGGCCATGGTGAAGGCGAACTATACCTCCGATCGTGTACGCGCCAACGTTGGTTTGATGGCTGGTACTTATCCGCAATACAATCTGGCTGCAGAACCCACGCTGATGCAGTATGTATACGAAGCCAACGTGGGCATTCGTGTAGGCAAAAACGTTTGGATTGATGCAGGTGTAATGCCCGCGCATATAGGCTTTGAAAGCGCTATCGGAAAAGATTGTCCTACGCTTACCCGCAGCATGCTCGCAGAGAATTCGCCCTATTATGAAACCGGCGCTAAAGTAACCTGGACGCCTAATGCCAAATGGTCGTTTGCCGCCATGTACCTGAATGGCTGGCAACGGATTAAGAAAGTGGATGGTAACCAGACGCCTAACTTCGGCACACAAATCACCTTTAAACCATCTGATAAAATATTGCTCAACTGGAGTACCTACGTCGGTAATGATCTCCCGGATAGTGTACGCCAGATGCGCTACTTTAATGATGTTTATGGTACCTTTAGTATTACGGAAAAATTCAGTCTCATTGCAGGATTTGACTTTGGATTGCAACAAAAAGCCAAAGGATCTTCCGATCTGAACAGCTGGTACAGTCCTATTGTTATAGGGAGGTATGCATTTACCGATAAATTCGCCATGGCAGCACGTGTAGAGTATTATAACGATCAGCATGGAGTGGTAATCAACAGCGGCACACCAGATGGATTTCAAACCACCGGCTACTCCCTTAACCTCGATTTTACCCCGGTGAAAAATGTAATGTTCAGACTGGAAGGAAGAACGTTTGATGGGAAAGACAAAACATTTATGAAAGGAACCGAAATGAAAAATACCAGCACATCGGTGACTGCCTCGTTAGCAGTATGGTTTTAATGAAATTACGAATTACGAATTACGAATTACGGATTTGTGGGTAGATCGTAAATGATCTTCGGGGATATCTACCCACAAATCCGTAATTCGTAATTCGTAATTCGTAATTCTAATTCATTACAATGGACTCGAAAGAACACTCCGTACAGCATTTTCTTAACCTGGCTAATCGCGCCGGCAGAGGTAAGTTTAAGATATACATCGGCATGAGTGCCGGTGTGGGAAAAACGTATCGCATGCTGCAGGAGGCGCACGCCATGTTAAGAAATGGTGTAAACATCCAGATCGGTTATATAGAAACGCATGGGCGTGTGGAAACACATGCCCTGCTGGATGGTTTGCCCCAGATACCCCGTCGGCAGGTATTTTACAAAGGAAAGATGCTGGACGAGATGGATCTTTCCACCATATTATTACTCGCGCCAGACTGGGTAGTGGTAGATGAACTGGCCCATAGTAATATTCCAGGTTCTAAAAATGAGAAACGCTGGCAGGACGTGGTAGACCTGTTAAATGCCGGTATTAACGTGCTTTCTGCGGTGAACATTCAGCACATCGAAAGCATTAACCAGGAAGTGAAATCCATTACCGGCGTAGAAGTACAGGAACGTATTCCAGACCTGGTGCTGCAAATGGCGGATGAAGTGGTAAATATTGATCTTACCGCAGATGAATTAATTACCCGTTTGAAAGAAGGGAAGATCTATGATCGTTCCAAAGTAGAGAGTGCCCTGAGTAATTTTTTTCAGGCAGATAAAATCCTGCAACTGCGGGAGCTGGCGCTGAAGGAAGTGACCACACAGGTGGAAAGGAAAGTTGAAACCGAGATTCCCCGTAACCTGCAAATGCGCCATGAAAGCTTCCTGGCATGTATTTCTACGAATGATGAAGTAGCCCGGAAAGTGATTCGTAAAACGGCCAGGCTGGCCGCTTATTATCATGCCGACTGGTTTGTGTTATATGTGCAGGTACCTGGAGAAAGCTCCGATAAAATAGCATTATCTGCCCAACGTCATCTTATTAATAACCTGAAACTAGCTACAGAACTGGGTGCAGAAGTTATACAGGAGCATAGTGCCAAAGTTTCGGAAGCTATCATTAACATTGCATTACAAAAAAG
>NZ_DATCVJ010000072.1:0-6378 GCF_036566945.1 Chitinophaga sp.
CAATAAAGGATATCTGCCCCGTCTGTTCGATCACCGTTATTTTCTTGATCACAGCGATTATGGGGTACCCGCGTGGGATATTGGTGCCGGCGCCAATATGGCGTTCCGGAAAGAAATATTCCTGCTGGCCGGCTTTTTTGACGAACGACTCGATGTAGGTGCTTCTGGCTGCAGTGGCGATTCGGAAATGTGGTATCGGGTACTGGCAGAAGGATGGAACTGTTACTATATACCAGAACTATACGTGTTTCATGAACACCGCTCAACTGACGACGGTCTGCGTCAGCAGCTGTTCAGCTACATGCGAGGACATGTAATCGCCCTGCTGGTACAGTATGAAAACTACCGGCGACCTGGAGACCTGCGACGTTTGTACAAGGGATTGCCACACTACTATCTCATGAGGCTGAAACAATGGCTGCAACGTAACCACGATGAAAGTCTCCGGCATATTATGACGGAAATAAAAGGTTGCTATTCAGCCTGGGAGTTTTATAGGGTGCATAAACAACGCCAACGACAGGATATTACCGTGTTCCCTTCTGCATTACAACAACCTGTTCCGATAACGGAGCACAGCATTGTTTCAGTTGTTATTCCCTGCTACAACCATGCGGAATATCTACAACAGGCTATCGACAGCGCACTCGCACAAACCTGGAAACAGGTAGAGGTGATTGTGATCGACGATGGATCTACCGACAATACAGCAGCCGTTTGCGCGCATTACGCTACCCGGATTACGTATAGACGTGTAGAGCGGGTCGGATTGTCTGCCGCCCGGAATATAGGGGTGCAGCTTAGCAAAGGACAATTCCTGATCTTTCTCGACGCAGATGATTATTTGTATCCGGGAGCAGCAGAACTGCAACTGTATTACTTCAAACTATATCCACACGCAGGATTCGTTTCCGGCGCACACGACCGCGTGGATAAATCCGGTTCCTTTCTAAACACCGTATATCACAATGGTGACGGATATTTGTCGTTGTTGCAGGGGAATTACATTGGTATGGAATCATGTATTCTCTATCGACGTGATCTCTTTTTTCATTTTCATTTTGATACGCAGCTAAGCGTTTGTGAAGATTATGATCTCAATCTCAACATTGCCCGACACCTTTTTGTTTTTCATCATAATAATAGAATAGCTGCCTACCGCATTCATGATATGAATATGTCTACCGATAAAACACGTATGCTGAAATGGGCGCGCCAGGTGTTACAGAAACAGCTTCCTGCATTGCAAAATGAACAGGAAAGACTTGCTTTGCAACAGGGACTGAAAAATTGGGCGTCCTATTATACTAAAAGAAACCGGCATGAAAATGAATGAGCGGATACCTAGTGAGCCACCATTGATACCACCCGTTGCTCCGGAAGTGTCTCGCCCTCTCTGGTCAGTGATGATACCTACGTATAACTGCAGCCAATATCTGGCGGCTACCTTGCAAAGTGTGTTGATGCAGGACCCCGGTCCTGCCCTGATGCAAATAGAAGTAGTAGACGATGGGAGCACGGATGCCGATGTAGCGGCACTGGTAGCCAGTATCGGCAAAGGCCGTGTCGAATTTTATCAGCAACCTGAAAATCGTGGTAGCCTGCGGAATTTTGAAACCTGTTTAAACCGCGCCAGAGGGAAGTTAATCCACCTGCTGCACGGTGATGATATGGCCGGCGATGGGCTGTATGCAGTTACTGCCGCACTGTTTGAACAATACCCTGAAGCCGGCGCAGTGTGCACTGGTTATTCATATATCGATGAAGCGGGCAATTTTATGTGGGCGGGAAATACGCTGTTACCCACGCCAGGTATTATCAACAACTGGTTGCCTGCCATTGCAACAGAACAAAAACTGCAACCACCAGCGGTAGTAGTAAAGAGAGCGGTATACGAACATCTGGGTGGATTTTTTGGTATTCATTATGGAGAAGACTGGGAAATGTGGGTGAGAATAGCCGCACATTATCCCGTGGCCTATACCCCTCAAAACCTGGCTGCCTACCGGGTACATACCACCAATATTACCAGTCGTTATTTTCAGTCATGTCAGCATATCAAGGACATCGCAACCGTTATCAACATTATACAGCCTTACCTCCCTGCACAACAGCAGCGGCAGCTGAAACGAAAGGCGCAACATAATTGGTCTTTGTATTTTGCCCATACATCTGACATGGCCTATCATAAGTATAATAGCCCGCGACAGGCACTGGAACAGGCGTTGCAATCATTTAAGATGCATCAGAACAAGGTGACAGCGTATTTTGTGTGTAAGATATTTTTGAAGGTATTAATACGGTATAAGCAGGGAGGGAAATAAGGAGGAGGTCTCCATCGCGGCGATACTTCATCAGTCTCCCTGACTACAATGCACACACTAAAATTACAATGCTACTTAGCTCCGCCGGGATATGCCTGCGGAGCTGTTGTTGGTCCTTGCACGACCAATTTCCCATCCGGTAATATATTCATCCTGTCTATGAAAACGACGCGCTTATCACCCGTTTTTGTTGTGCGGCCATGGTATACACACAGCATTTCTTTACCATCTGGTGAATAAGTAATGCTATTATGCCCCGTGCCTGTTACCACACCACCTTGCTCAACGTTCTTTTGCAGCACAGGGTTGTTGGCTGCTTTTTTAAAAGGCCCTAAAGGACTTTTAGACGTAGCATAACCGACCGCATAATTTTTGCCGCCAAAATAATTGGCAGAATACATCATGTAGTAGGTATTTCCTTTTTTGAAGATGGTAGAACCTTCTGTCCAGCGGCGATTTACTTCTTTAGATGTAACGGAACGACTTTCCCATTCAGCTTGTTTATCTTTCATGCTAACCGGCGGACGCAGTAGCAATATTGGTTCACCGATAACCCCGCTGAGATCTGGTTTTAATTCTACGCCATATACCCAGCTTTCTTCGATCTCATTGTACCAGCCTTTGTTTTTTGCCCAGTCAGCTATTTGACTCTGTACCGGATGTTTGTAGCAACAACGGGAGTAATAGAGGTATATTTTTCCACTTGCGTCAAATAGAACATTTGCATCAATGATGGGGTAGCCGGGATCAAAAATGGGTTTGTTATTTATATCGATAAATGGCCCGGTGGGCTTATCAGCTACTGCAACGCCTATGCGAAAGTTTTCGACTTCCCTGGTTGGATTGTCTTTCCATTGCGCACTGTAAAACAGGTAGTATTTCCCATTTATAGCATATACTTCCGGCGCCCAATAAGCACCCTCCCAGGCGGCTTTGGGGTCGCTCCAGCCATTTTTGTTATCGTGAAAATATACCTGGCCCTCATTTTTCCAGTTAACCAGATCGGTAGAAGAATAGGCTGCGAAGCCGTTACTGGCGCCACCGGTCCCGTACATATAGTATTTATCGCCTTTCACCTGTAATACATAAGGATCACCCAAATCAACAGCGAGAGGATTGTTATATGTCAATTGCTGTGCGTTCAGCGATAGCGCTACTACTATTAAAAAAGAGATCAGCTTGATTTTTTTCATGCTTTAAGATATAAATTTTCTGTGAATGGCTATAGGGGAAAAACGTGCAGAATATCTTCCCGATTGCTACAGGATTTATTTACTTTTAAGGTATGGATCCAAAACAACTGCTAAAAGAGCACATCGCCAAAACCGCTAACCTTTCGGATAACGAGTTCGACGAATTCTTCGATTGTTTCACCACTAAATCCTATAAAAAAGGCGCCTATATTATTACCGCGGGCGACAGAATAGAAGGTGAATATTTTGTGCTTAGTGGCTGCATTAAAACCTTCTATGTAAATGATAACCAAAAGATGTTTGTTTTGCAGTTTGCCATGCCTTCGTGCTGGGCATCGGACTACAGCGCCTTGTACAGTGGTACAAGAGCTACTATTAATATAGGTTGTATTACAGATACGGAATTATTGTGCCTGTCGAACGAAGCCCGGGAGTACGCTTGTAAAAGGTTTCACCAGGTAGAACATTTTTTCCGCGCTCATGTGACCAATGAATATGTAGCTTCTCAGAAAAGATTACTAAGCACCATGAACAACGACGTAAAATATCGCTATGAAGAACTGATAACTTTATTCCCTGAGTTGTACAATATGGTGCCCAAAAGACTGATTGCCGCCTATTTAGGTGTTTCGAGAGAAACACTTTATCGCCTGAATAACTCCTGAACTGCTGTCCTCAAAAGATGTGATCTACATCACACAATTTACTTTCGCACCCTTCATACCTTCATGTCATACTAAACATATAAAAGCATGACAACTCAACTAACGAATGAAGCCAACATTACGGAGGCATTGCAAGAATATTATTTTCAGGGAAGCTATGAAGGCGATTTGAACAAGTTAAAACAGATCTTTCATCCCACTACCAGGCTGTTTGGTGATGTAAAAGGACAACCTTATAGCAAAACATTGGACGAATGGCTGGAGGTAGTAGCGAATCGGGAGAGTCCGAAGGATTCGGGCAAGCCGTTTAAAGGAGATATTTTAAGTATAAAGGTGGCTAACTCTGTTGCGGTGGCAGAGGTACAGGTGAAAGCGTATGATATGGTTTATCATGATTTTTTGTCGTTGCATAGGATGGATGGCAGGTGGGTGATTGTTAGTAAAATTATGAGTGGTGTTAGTCAGTAATGAGCTTATCCAGGTTAATCAATTTGGCCCTAACTATTTAACTTTGTATAGTTAAGGCCAAATTGAATGTGGTTTTTTCTTCTCCTATTTAAATTAGATTTAAGAAGGTAACTATCATTTTATGGAAGGGAAATTGAAAATTAACAGAATAAAAGCAGTATTGGCTGATAAGGATATTAAGCAAAAAGACCTCGCTGAAATGATAGGTAAAACTCCCAGTGCTGTTACTCGTATGTGTAATAATAATTTTCAACCAACATTGAAAGTGCTGCGTGATATTGCTATAGCCCTTGACGTTAGTATGTGTGATTTGTTGATTGATCCGAGGAAAGAGAAGAAGTAAAAGTATGTTGAAGGGATTCAAAACGAGTCCGAATGATTTCCGAGCATTGAAGTTTTATCTCAAATGCTTTGCTGAAAACCATGATTTAATTTCTTTATTCAGGAAGTACTTGTGAAATCAGTACCTGTCAGTTCCTTCCATAAGTCCCTCATATAAGGACTGATATTGAACATATCTTCAATGTCATCACTGAGAGAATAGCACCAATAATAAACAGTATATTCATGTAGAGGAAAGTTATCAACGAGTTTTTGTTTCACGCCAGGCCAGATTTCAGTGCTCCAGCCCAAATCCCAACCTTCGTTGCTTGTTTCGATGATCATCTCCATAAGCGCGAACCGAATATCATCGTTGGTTACAGTTGTATATAATTCAATATACCGATTGAGATCTTTGTAATCAGCAACAATGTACTCCCAGTCCTGCATCCAATCTTCATTACGATAATTGAATTCTTCAGCAAGAAAAGTGATTGCATCACGAGTAACATATCTTCCTTTAGGTTCTTTCATAAGCAAAGCTAAATCAAACAAAAAAAATACTACTAACTCCACATGGAAAAGCAGCAACCCTTTTATCAACAATTTGCGGCTTTTAAACCTGTAGCCGGAACGGTCGGTATATCTGACTTAATTATATATAATATTGAAATTGTCACTATCTTTCTTTAATTCGACCACAATGTCTAAATTAGGTATATAATCGTTTGTATGACAAATCATGAAATGAATTTAAATATAAGGTATGATGCAGCGCAAGAAATTTGGGATAAAGTACCTCTAATTTATGGGCAACTTAATGGTTGGATAGGTTATGGAACAGGAGGCGAAAATGGTGAAAACGGAATTCCTTATTGGTTTAGCTTCAATGAGAATGAAAAAGATATTTCAGCCTCTGTTGAACCAAGTGGGCTTCATTTTTCCGGGCTAATGGATCCAAATGAATGGGTATTCTGGGTCAAGGAAATCAAGGAAATTGCAACAAGAGAACTAGGTTATAAAGTAGGTGAAATCGAATTAGGGGAGATCGACTTTTGATGGAAATAAGGTTGTAGAACTATATAAATCATTGGAAAAGTAAAAGGCTTCCAGCATTGCTGAAAGCCTTTTTTAATTTTGTAGCCGGAATGTGCGGAATATCTAACCACATATTTAAAGATTTGCTAACTTTTGCTATTTAATTGCCATTCTCTCAGACTAAATGTGGCTTTTCAATTGAATTATTTCACGAGATATATAATATGTCAGTCTCGATGGGTTCGAAACGAAAGTTAGAAAAGTGATTGCTCCGGATTTTCGTCCTCATCATCATCGTCCTGATAATTGAATTCAACCTTGCTCTGCAAAATTATTTCATCAAGAATTGCCTTCAAATGATTCTCTTTA
>NZ_DATCVJ010000073.1:0-4301 GCF_036566945.1 Chitinophaga sp.
AGCTATTAAATTTCGTATATCTCTAAAGAACCGGATATAAGTGTTGAAAATAGGGTTGGGTCTAATAAAAGGGCTAAAAATGCGTATTTTGCGAGTCCTTTTATTTTTGGCGCCAAAAGCAACCTTTTTTCTCCGTTGTCCGTATCAACCATCAGATTTGATTTTTCAAAAAGCCAAAATCGAACATAGAATTTCATAAGGACATCAAAAACACATTCAATACAAAAAAGCAGACAAGAATATTTTTGTGCAGGAGCTAAATGATATTAATGATCTGATTACCGGTTGCTGCAAAAAAGAACGCAGCAGTCAGGAAGCGCTATACCGGAATTTTTTCGGGTATGGACTGAGCATTTGTTTGAGGTATGCACAAAACAGAGAAGAGGCAGTTGAAATCATGAATGACGGATTCCTTAAAATATTTCAGCACATTCAATCATTTGATACCAGCAGATCATTTAAAACATGGTTGGCTAAAATCATGGTGAATACTTCTATCGACTTTTTAAGAAGTAAAAAGAAACTGGTTTTTGTAGACGACATTAACCAGGTACCGGAACCAAGAATAGACGAGAAAATAGTAGATAAGCTATCCTATGAAGAACTGCTGAAGCTTGTACAGGTATTGCCACCAGCCTACAGGACGGTGTTTAACCTCTACGTTATGGAAGGGTACCAGCACCAGGAAATAGCTGCTATGCTGCGTATATCTGAAGGAACTTCCAAATCAAATTTATTCAAAGCAAAAAAAATACTGAAAGAAAAAATTACGAAAGCCTCCATGAGTGTATCTGATGGGGTAGACGTAAATATGCCCTTATACAAAAATGAATGACGCATTTGAAAATAGCATCCGTAACAAGCTGAATGAAGCTGATATTCCTTTTGAACAGGACGCCTGGTCAAAAATGGAATCGCTGCTGGATGCCGGGGATAAGAACAAACGCCCGGTAGCCTGGTGGTGGTGGCTGTTCCTGCTGCCTCTTCTGGGTGGTATGGTATGGTGGATCATTCAGTCATCTACGGTTGATAAGAAAACAGCAGGTACAGCTATTTCAGTGCAAAAAACAGACGGGCAACCGGTATTAAGCGGAGGGAGATTTGATGAAAAAAAGGAGACAAATAACGAAACTGTAAACCAAACAGGCAAGCACTTGTCAGACGTATCTGCATCTCCCGAAAATAAAACAAACAGCGAAACGGTAACTCCATCAGGCAAGCACCTGCCGGACGTATCTGCATCTCCTGAAAATAAAACAAACAGCGAAACGGTAACTCCATCAGGCAAGCGCCTGCCAGACGTATCTGCATCTCCCGAAAATAAAATAAACAACAAAACATCGGACATCGTCACCTCCTCCGGAAAAATAACATCTATAGATGGTTCTTCCTTTATTCAGCCTTACGATATCCGTTTTATCAAAACAAAAAATGTTAATAACTATAACGGCTATACGAAAATATTACATACCGCTGAAATACCTGTAAATATAGATATTTCACGGGATTTGAATAAAAAAAATCCGCGACGGAAAATCAACTCTAAAGGATTGTATATAGGTGTTACACTCGGGCCTGATCTGAATGTAGCGCCTTCGCTTAACTATGGAAAAGTGGGCTTTAATGCAGGGATATTAGCACATTACTATTTTAACAGCCGCTGGTTTATCACCACGGGAGCTATATATAGCAAGAAACTATACGGAGCTACCAGTAAAGATTATACTGCATGGTCTAATGGTTCCGCACCTTATGACCTGGTGAAAGTAAATGCCAATTGTGATGTACTGGATATACCTGTGAACATGAACTATACATTTCTACAGGTAAATAACAATACTATCAGCGCCACGCTGGGATTGTCGAACTATTTTATGCTGAAAGAACAATATCAGTATCTCTACAAATATTCTCCTACCTGGGAAAAAACAGTACAGAATCAAAACCAGCATTACATGGCTATCTTAAATGTAGGCGCATTGTATCAACATCCTGCCGGCAGGCGCTTAATTATTGGAGTACAACCCTACGCAAAAATTCCACTGCATGGGGTAGGATTGGGACAAGTGAAGTTATATTCAGCCGGTGTGTCCTTTCAATTAAACCTCGTGAGTAAAAAGCGCTGATGGGTATCCTGTTGGCGTAAACAATCACTATACTACGTTGTTATCCTTCATAATACAACGCCTGCTGCTGTATGTGGCACGGCATTTTCAGCATTATCCACATTAAAAGATCCGATTATGACTAATAGTGATAACAAACCAGGTAAGGGTGCACACAAACCAGTTAAAAAGGAAGAAGAAGAATTTCCCGGCTATCCTGAATATCCTGCAGGAGAAGATATTATGGACAAACGCAACAGGGATAAGGAGGTAGACATAGATATGGATGCGGTAACCGGTTCTTTCCGTCACAACAGTGAATTACCTATCGAAAAAAAGAAACCTGTTGATAAATCCGATCAACAGGAAGAAACCTGGCGTAAAGATAAAGTAGGAGATGACCTCGATGTTCCTGGCGCAGAACTGGATGATGAAGAAGAAGCAATAGGAGAGGAAGATGAAGAAAATAATATTTATAGCATAGGAGGCGACAGGCACGCCGATCTCGAGGAAGATAACGGTGAGTTCCTTGACCTGGACGAAGAGAAAGATTAGGGGCCTTATAATAGCGGTGTGAGGAGTCTGCACACCGCATCCATAAACCGCTTGAATAAATTACGCTTGTTCCACCGCGTTTCCTGCACCGGAACAGCATGCAAAAGATCCTCTTCAAAGGCCCGGTTTAACTTGCCTGCCACCTCTTTGTCGTAGATCAGTGCGCCAATTTCACAGTTCAGGTAAAAGCTCCTGTTATCAAAATTAACTGAACTCACCCAGGCCAGGTTGTCGTCGATCACCATGGTTTTGGCGTGAATAAAGCCACGGGTATAGAAAAATATTTTGATACCCGCTGCCAGCAAAGGCTTCAGATATGAAAGCGCCGCATGTTGAACAATGTAAGAATCACCTTTCAACGGTAAAATCAATTGCACGTCTTTACCGGCCAGGGCAGCCATCTGCAGGGCTGTCAGCAATTCTTCCGTAGGTATAAAATAGGGATTGGTAATACGTATTCTCCTTTTGGCAATGTTTATTGCCATCAGGATAGTTTGCATGGCCACCGGCCATTCGGAATCAGGACCGCTGGCTACAATATCAGTAAAGCAAGTGCCTGTTAGCCCGGATCTTCCGAAATAGGGCTCACCAAAGGGAAACACTTCTTTGCTGCAATAGCGGTAGCTCATTAAAAACTGTAATTGAAGAATATTGACGGCATCTCCTTCAATTCTGAGATGCGTATCCCGCCAGAAGGTAGGGTACTTGCCATTGTTGATATAACGTTCATCGAGATTGATGCCACCAACAAAACCAACATTACCATCTACCACTATTATTTTGCGGTGATTCCGGTAGTTGGCATTCAAATAGAAATCTACCAGCACCGGGGAAAAAGGGTATACACTGGCGCCATGTGCTTTCAGGCGTTTGGGGATATCATGAATACGATCACTTCCGATATCATCATAAAGAAAACGCACCTGTACGCCGACACTTAATTTTTCTATCAATATTTCCGTGACTTCTTTCCCCACCTCATCATCGGCAATCATGTAATACTCTATGTGGATATGGTGTTTGGCGGCACGGAGCGCGCTATAAACAGCCGGGAATTTTTCTTCTCCATTAATCAGCAGCTGTACCCGGTTGTTTTTACTTAGAACAGATTGCCGTGTATTCAGCAACATCGCAGAAAGCTCCTGTTTATTACCCACCAGTTGGCGCAGTTCCAGCTGCATGTGCTCTATTTCTCCCCGCTGCGACTCCCAGTATCGGGAAAACAATCCTTCATCTTTACTCCCTTTCAATGTAAAACGTCGTTTTTTACGCAGATCCCTCCCCAGATAATAGTAAACGATCAGTCCTAAAACAGGAATAAATACCAGCAACAGGATATACGCTACAGCCTTTACCGGGTTGCGGTTTTCAAGCAAAATAGTGGCTACCAGGCCAATTAAAATAAGTATCAGCAAAACGCTGCTGCCTATTTTAATATAAGGGTGCCATTCTGTGCCTGTAAGATAACCGATAAGCGTTTTCATAAATTGTAAGCAAGATATATTATTAACGCGTTTCCGCTAAAATGGTTATGGACTTCTTTTTCAACAATAATGGCAGATGCAGGACCAGGCCTAATGCTACATTGAATATGGAAAAAGCTGTCATCCGATTGTTTTCTCCGGCAAAGCCACCCAGAAA
>NZ_DATCVJ010000074.1:0-2806 GCF_036566945.1 Chitinophaga sp.
CAGCTTTAAGGCAAAGTAAGCGCCCGCATACATAAAGGCATAACGGGGCAGCCCTGCAGCGTCCTGCTGTATTTTGCCGATAAACCAGCCAAATAATACAGGATTCAGTGAAAAGGTAATATTGGCCAGGAAAAATAATAGGTAGACCAGCAGGTATTTTTTACGTTGATGCCTGGCATACTTCCAGGCGGTTTTCAGTAACGAAATATAAGGGTTCGGCATGGTTCCGGTTTAATCATCTGTTGTTAAAATTAAGCTATTTAACAGGAATGTGTCTATTAGAAAGGTAAACAAAAATAGCTGCTGGCTGTTATGGTACGATATTAGCTCACTCTCAACCGTAAAATCTTACCATATGAAAAGGTCCTTTTTCTTAAAACCACTCCTCCTCCTGACGCTGGCTGTTATCACCACCACTGGTTTATTTGCGCAGGAAACTAAAGCACAGAAAAAAGCAGACAAGATAGCGCAGATTAAATCACTGATGGATGCGCAAAACTATGTGTTCGTGGCCCAGAATGCTTTCCCGATGGGTGGCCGTATGCGGAGCATCACACCGGATTATAACCTCACCGTGTCCACTGATTCTATTGTGAGCTATCTGCCGTTTTTCGGTCGCGCATATACTGCTGATTATGGCAGTACGAAATCGCCACTGGATTTCAAAACAAAGTCCTTCGACTATTCCGCTAAACCGGGTAAAAAAGACGGATGGAATGTTACGATTAAACCGAAAGATCATAAAACCGTACAGTCGATGAACTTAACTGTTTCCAGTGAAGGCTATGCTTCCCTCCAGGTAACCAGCACCGACCGTTCAGCAATGAGTTTTAACGGTTATATAACAGAAAGAAAAGCGAAGAAAAGTAAATAGCGCGAGTTTTTGTTTTGATCAGGATTGTACTGATTTTGATGATTTTCCCGATTTTATTTTTTAAATTTTGAGAGATTAAAAAAGGATTAGAGAAGATAGAAGCAAACACCCGCTTTTATCTTCTCTAATCCTTTTTTAATCTGTGATATATAAAAATAGAATCGGGAAAATCATCAAAATCAGTACAATCCTGAGAAAGACAAAAATCAAATGGTCTTTACCATTTCATAATTCTCCAACGCTACTTCCCCCAGTTGCACCTGCTGCGTTTTCATCATCTTAAACCCCTGCTTTTCGAAAAACGGCCGGGCAGTAATGCTCACATAAGCCGTGAGCGTTGATAGGCCCAGTGCTGCGGCTTTTTCATAGATCTGTTGTATCAATAAGGAAGCGATACCCTGTCCCTGATAATCTTTGTGTACGTACATCATGTCCAGTTCTCCATCTTCTTCCAAAGAGGAAAATCCGGTAATAACATCATCTGCCGTCACCGCTACATAAAAGTATTGTTCCTTAATTTTATTTTCGAGAGAAGTAATCCTTTCCCCGGTGGCGGCCCAAGCCGTAATTTGTTCCGGGCTGTAATGCTGTCGGTTGATCTCCGTAATAGTGCCCTGGTAGAGGTTTTTAAGGGCGGATATATCCTGTAGTGTAGCCATTCGTATTTGCATATTGATTTTTTAATGCAAGGATAGCGTTATTTTAGTAAGGCAATAAATTTTTCGTGATGACTAACCATGCAAATATTACCACGTTATTCCTCGATATTGGTGGCGTACTACTTACCAATGGCTGGGATAGGGGAGCCCGTAAACTGGCCATTCAAACCTATGGTTTGGACGCGCTGGAAATGGAAGAACGGCATCACCTTACCTTCGATACCTATGAGGAAGGTAAACTGACGCTGGACGAGTACCTGACCCGGGTGGTGTTTTATGAAGACAGATCCTTTACCCGTAAGCAGTTCCGTGATTTTATGTTTGCCCAGTCGGCGCCTTATCCGGATATGCTGAACATGGTGACGGAGCTGAAAGCAAAGTATAAACTGAAAATTGCCATCGTCAATAACGAAGGCCGGGAGCTGAATGAACACCGGATCCAGCATTTTAATATCAGCAGTTTCGTGGACTTCTACATTTCTTCCTGCTTTGTTCACTTTCGTAAACCAGATGCGGATATTTATAAAATAGCGTTGGACATCGCCCAGGTAAAACCCGCTGAAGTGGTGTACCTGGAAGACCGGTCTATGTTTGTAGACGTGGCTAACGGATTAGGCATAAACGGCATTTGCCATACCGATTATGAAAGTACCCTAAAAAAACTGGAGGCGTTTGGGCTTACGTTGTAATCAGGGAGATAGGGTAGGTGACCGTTGCTATTGAACTGCGGGCATAAGCACCATTGCTTTTTAGTTAAGATGGCGTTAGGGAGATAATATCTTTCTTAGTCGTGCCGGTACCGGGGGCATAAGGCCCCGGGCTGCCGTCGTTATACAAATTAAATTTGCTTTAGAGAAATGGCATCTTTAATAGAGATACCAATGCCCTGGGCCTAAGCCCTCCGTCTGCTGTCAGGCGAGTGAAAAGGAGAGCAGCAGCGAAGTGTAAATGAATATTAAACACCTCATGTATATTTTGCGGCATTTTTCTTTTTAAAATATTTTAAAATCTCTTAAAAATAGAAACTTACTCAATTAGTACTCCTTTTTTACCGCTGGTGTAATTTTTTTACCCTTGCCACCTACTTTGTTACAATTAATTTCTATTTTGTTGGCATGATTCAAGTTTAGCACAGTTCCACGTTTTAGCGGTAGTTGATAATTTAAATTCCATTAACAATTGGGGATCTCTAAATAAAAATAGTGATGCATCAGCTGAGAAGCTAAATGCATTTAGCAATCAATGTAAACTTTTTAAAAAAATCCAGATCTAT
>NZ_DATCVJ010000075.1:0-3744 GCF_036566945.1 Chitinophaga sp.
GGACCAGTTAGAAAAGGCAGGTTTTGAACCAATTCCTGCCGCTCCGGAAAATGCTGCGCCGATAGTGTCAGCAGCCCAGCGTCGCTTGTTTTATGCATGGAAGGTAGATCCGGATAGCATAGCTTATAATATTCCTGTAGCAATAAAGCTGCGTGGAGAGGTTAATGTTGAAAAACTGACGCAATGCCTGCAAGTGCTGGTAGACAGACACGATGCATGCCGGATGCGTTTTTTCATGGAAGATGAGCCACGTTTAATCACTACCACACATGGTCGGGTTACGCTGAATATGGTGGAAGATGATAGTGATGATGTCTTACGCAGCCTGGTACAACCTTTTGATCTGCTCAACGGCCCCTTGTTCAGGTTCGCGCTGTTAAATAATTCTCTTCTATTCCTGGATTTTCATCATATCATTTCTGATGGACGATCCGTCTTCCTGTTTATCAGGGAATTACTTCAATTATATAACGGGGCAGTATTGCCCGCCTTACCAGTTACCTTCAAAGATGTGGTGATGTGGGAGCGGCAGACAACAGCAGCTGCCAAACAATACTGGACCGATCAGTTTGCGGATGAAATACCGGTGCTGACCTTGCCGTATGATTTCCAACGGCCTGCCGTACCCGATAACAGGGGGCAGCGCTGGCGGTTTACTTTACCGCAACCGGCAGTCGCACGTTTGAAAGAAATTTGCACCGCTACGGGGACTTCCGCACATGCATTCCTGTTGACCGCCTACCAGGTACTGCTCGCAAAATATTCAGGCAGGGAAGAGGTGGTCATCGGCATTCCTGCACATGGGAGAATCCATCCGGATATACAATCCCTGCAGGGAATGTTTGTCAATAACCTGCCGCTGCTTTGTACCATGAAAGGGGAGGATACCTTTGCCACGTTGATGGGGCAGAATTTCAGACGCGTGAGCCAGGCAATTGATCATCAGGAATTACCTTTTAATGAGCTGGTACAAGCCCTGGACTTGCCTGTCAACCCCGGAAGGAACCCGCTTTTTGATACCATGTTCCTCTATCAGGACTTGTCGGAGTTCAGCGAACAGCAATATCGTTTTGATCCTGGTTTTGCTAAATTTGATATTACGCTGGATGTTATTGAAACTACAGATGGATTCAGCTTTGAATTAGAGTATGCGACCAGCCTTTTTACTGCTGATACCGTTAAGGGGATGGCGCAGGGACTGGTACATATTATTCAGCAGGTAGTCAATCATCCTGAAGTTACCATGGCTGCATTATCGCCGGTAGCACCTGATGAAATGACTGCTTCGCCCGGCAAGCCGTATACTTCCATCATTGCATTGTTTGAAGCACAGGTAGCCCTTAATCCCGGGCAGATAGCGATGGTGTGGGGCGATCAGGAAATCACCTATGGTGAATTAGCCGCAAGGGCACAGATGGTAGGCCACGCATTGCAGAGAATGGGTATTGGAAAATCGGATCTGGTGGGCATTCATATGAAGCGCTCAGCAGACCTGGTCATTGCCATACTGGGCGTGCTGAAAGCTGGTGCTGCGTATCTGCCACTTGAGTATGATACACCAGCAGAACGTATCCGGTTTATACTGGAGGACAGTCGTTGTGGTTTACTGATCAACGACCTGAATATATTTGGTGACGGACGTGTGATGCCACCCGTGGCGAATGAGCCAGACGACCTTGCCTATGTTATCTATACCTCCGGCTCAACGGGTACACCTAAGGGTGTAATGATTAATCATGATAGCCTTTTTAATTATATCAGCTGGGCGGCTGATACCTATACGGATAGCAGCCCCTGTACGTTTGCCTTATATTCTTCTATTTCGTTTGACCTGACGGTAACGAGCATATTTACACCACTCATTACCGGCAACAAGATGGTCATTTATGGGGAAGATGATACCGATATAGCCATCGGAAATGTAGTGAAACATAATGTGGCGAACATCGTAAAACTTACACCTGCGCACCTGCGCTTACTGGTAAGCAACGGATTGTTGTCTGCCGCCACAAATATCAAAAGATTTATTGTCGGTGGAGAAGCATTTGACAGCGCACTGGCGCGGGAGGTGCATGAACTGACCAATGGGCAAACAGCGCTCTTTAACGAGTATGGGCCTACGGAGGCTACGGTGGGTTGTATGATTTATCAGTTTCATACTGAAGATAGCAGCATGACAGTACCAATTGGTGGGCCCATCAGCGATACCCGGATTTATATTCTTGATAAATACCTGATGCCGGTGCCCGCGCAGGTGCCAGGTGAAATATACATTGCGGGCAGGGGATTGGCACGTGGTTACCTGTATCGGGAGGAACTGACTGCGGAAAGATTCTTTGTTCATGAAGCGGTAAGATTGTATAAGACCGGAGATGTGGCTAAAAAGCTGCCTGATGGAAATATGGTGTACCTGGGCAGGAATGACAACCAGGTAAAAATTAGTGGTAACCGGGTGGAGTTGTCAGAAGTAGAAGCACAACTAAGCGGGTTCACGGGGATGGAGGCAGCTATTGTATTGCCGGATAAACGTAACCCCAATGGCCTTATTGCTTATATAGTGACCGGCGACACCTTTTCTGAAGCATTGCTCCCTGATTATCTGGCAATGGTGTTGCCCTATTTTATGATTCCCAAAAGATTTATACAGATAGATGCAATACCCCTCACCAAAAATGGAAAGGTAGATACCGCCAGGCTACAAGCCATCGCGCTCACTGCTGCACTGCCCCAGGTAAGAATGGCAGAAAGCAGTCTGGAGAAAATCTTTGTTACGGTTTGGGAAGAGGTACTGCACACGAAAGACACCAGCATTACAGACAATTTTTTTGAACATGGAGGTGATTCTATCAAAGCCGTTCAGCTCTCCTCCAAATTGTTCGAGCAGGGAATTTCCGTGAAAGTAAAAGATATACTTACCTATCATACCATCGCGCAGATCAGTCGTCATGCTGTATTTGCAACACCGCCCGCAGATACGGGTGTGGTGAGCGGAGAAATAATGCCCACCCCTATACAGTCCTGGTTTTTTAGCTATCAGTTTAACAGACCCGAATGCTATACCCAGTCTGTGCTGCTCAAAATGAATGAGCAACCAGACCGGCACCGGCTGGAGGAAGCATTGGCAATGCTGGTAGCGCATCATGATACCTTGCGGATCAATTACGATGAGGAGAAAGAAGTACTCTTTTACAATAATGAACATTTGCATACAGCTGTTGAGGTCCCCGAGTTAGTGATCAATTCCACGCAGACAATTGCTGCAGCATGTAATGAGATCCGTCATTCATTCGATCTGGCAAAAGGATTGTTGTTCAAAGCCTGCCTGTTGAAAGTGCCTGATGGCACAACATTACTATTCCTCACTGCCCATCATCTGGTGGTAGATGGCATTTCATGGCGGATTCTGTTACAGGACCTATACAACGTATACACGGAAAAATCAGCTGTTTTACCGCCACGTACCGCTTCTTATAAAGATTGGAGCCATGTTTTTGACGTGCATGAATTCGACAATGAATCTGATTATTGGGCGGAGATGGAGCTTTCGCATTCCAGTGTAGCACCCGGTGTGGAAATAAGCGATTATTCCATGAAAAATACAAAGACCGTTGTTGTTTCCCTGGATGCTGAGATGACTACATTTTTATTAACCGACGCGCATACGGCTTATAAGACGGATGTGCTGATCCTGCTGAATGCGGCTATGGTATTGACCCTGCGTTCCCGTACCGGCGCCAGTGAATT
>NZ_DATCVJ010000076.1:0-10686 GCF_036566945.1 Chitinophaga sp.
ATCGGGATATAACAACCGTGCATGCATAAACGATTTTTTAGCTTTGCCGCTTTACTATTGCTTTGTTGCATTACCCGCAACACCTATGCCTGGCAATCTGCTCCCGCAAGACAGGACAGTACAGCAAGAGACTCCTCCGTACAAAAAGTGGTTACTTTTATTAAGAAGATTTCCTTCGGCGGCGTTTTTCAGGCCAGATACACGGGCTCACTCACCAAAGACGTAGACGTAAATGGGGTGCACCAGCCTAATGCCGATGAAGTAGTGCGAAATAGCTTTAGTATCAAACGTGCGCGTTTACAGGCGAAGGCACAGGTAAGCGATCGCTTTTCTGCTGCCGTGCTGATAAACCTGGCTGAGTTTTCCGGCGATACCAAAGGCAAGGTGCTGGAAAATGTGTACATCTCTTACCGTTGGAACGATGCCCTCAACTTCACCGTTGGTCAGTTCCGCCCTTCCTTTGGCCTGGAAGATCTTTACCCGGTAGATATTATTCAGTCTATGGACTTCTCTAACCAGTACTATGCTTTTGGTAGCAATGGCTGGCAGAGCTTCCAGATAGGGGTTTCTATGTTTGGTGCGTTTAATAAAGAAAGCAAGGTGCCCATGAAATATGCCCTCTCCGTAGTGAATGGTAATAACCGTAACCAGCCGTCGGACAATGATAATGGTAAACTCGGTACGGCCAGGCTCGAATTAGGTGATATGAATAAGTTGTCACTGGGACTGAATGGAGGTTTCGGTGCGGTGAAACGACAAAACGTGTATGCGTTGGGGGTAGATGTCAGTGGCGTGATCCCCTTAACGCCCAAATGGGACCTGCAGCTGCAGTCAGAATATAAACAAGGCAATAATCATCAGCTGTATTATGCGATACCAGACAGTCTGCGTGAAGGCCCCGTTAGTAATTACATCATGAATGGCATCTATGTACTCCCTAATTTCAGGTATAAAATTAAATACCACAAACTAACGTCCATAGAGTTCTCTATGCGGTATGAATATTTTAATGAAGATGAGAAACACGCGGGGAATGTACGCCAGTCTTATATTCCCATGGTGAGTCTGGCTTTCCTGAAAGACTATGGCGGCCGCATACAGGTAGGTATGCAGATAGATCAGTACAACAAGAATGTTTCGGGAACAAAAGTGTATAACAGCAATCTTTTGATTGCACAGGTACAATGTAGGTTTTAATAAAGGCTGTCTATATGAAAGAAATCAAGTATCCGCAACTGTTAATTACACTGGCTTTTGGCCTGTTGATCTGGTTTATTCCGCCACCGGAAGGAGTGAAGCCGGAAGCCTGGCATCTGCTGGCTATTTTCCTGGCAACCATTGCCGGTATCATTATGAAAGCGGCCAGTATGGGCACTATGTCTATGATTGCGATCACACTGGTAGCGCTTACCGGGGTGCTGGCGCCGGGCAATCCGGGGAAGTCTATTACACTGGCACTCAGTAGCTTTGGCGACAAGGTGATCTGGCTCATCGGAATTTCCTTTTTCATTGCCCGTGGATTTATTAAAACGGGGTTGGGTAAACGGATTGCCTATCTCTTTATCCGGGTATTTGGCCGCAGTTCTTTAGGACTGGCTTACGGACTTGGTTTGGCAGACCTGGTGCTGGCGCCGGCAGTTCCCAGTAATACGGCCAGGGGTGGAGGGATTATTTATCCTATTATGAAGTCGATGGCCATGAACTTCGGGTCTATGCCGGAAGATCCTGCCACACACCGCAAACTGGGCGGATATCTTACCTTGAACAGTTATAATATGAACCTTATTACTTCTTCCCTGTTTTTAACTGGTACCGCCAGTAATCCCATGTGTCAGAAGTTTGCGAAAAATATGGGTATTGATATTTCATGGATGTCGTGGTTTACAGCGGCGCTGGTACCGGCCATTATATCCATTATAGCAGTACCCTGGATCCTGTATAAGATCTATCCGCCGGAGCTGAAATCTACCGGGGATGCGCCAGCCATGGCGGCGGAAAAGTTGAAGGAAATGGGCCCGGTACACAGAAATGAATGGCTGATGCTACTGGCATTCTTCATTCTTTTATTCCTGTGGATTACCGGAGATTTGTTTGGGATAGATGCTACCACTACGGCGTTAATAGGTTTGGTATTCCTGCTTATTTCCCAGGTACTGACCTGGGAAGATGTGAAATCAGAAAAGGGCGCCTGGGATACGATCGTATGGTTTTCTGCGCTGGTGATGATGGCCAGTTTTCTGAACACGCTGGGCTTTATTCCCTGGTTCAGTGATCTGATCAAACAGCAGGTGGGTGGTATGAAATGGACGATTGCTTTTCCCATTATTGTGCTGGTATATTTTTATAGTCATTACATTTTTGCCAGTGCCACCGCGCACGTGGCAGCCATGTATTCGGCATTTCTGGGAGTGGGTATTTCTGTAGGCATACCCGGCACCTTGCTGGCATTGGTACTTGGTTTTTGCGGGGGGATTTTCGGAACACTCACGCATTACGGTCATGGTCCGGCGCCGGTATTTTTCGGAAGCACCTATGTGGATCTGAAAGACTGGTGGAAGTGCGGGTTTGTATTGAGTATCGCGTTGATCATTATCTGGATGGGCCTTGGTGGCGTGTGGTGGAAAGTACTGGGCATCTGGTAAACGTATCGCTAAAAACTTTTTTATGGGTCAATGGAAGCAACAAACATTATCCAGGAAAAACTGGATGGCATTTACAGGGCTATTTCTCTGTCTTTACCTCGTGATACATCTGTTAGGTAACCTGCAGTTGTTTCTGCCGGCAGAACGGGCGCATACGCAGTTTAACCTGTATTCACATATCCTCTCGGGCAACATCATCATCCAGCTGATTTCTTACATCCTTTTTGCCAGTATCATCGGGCATGTGGTGTATGCGATTATTATAACGCTGGCCAATTCCCGGGCAAGAAAGGTAAAGTATCATTACGACCGCAGAGCAGCTGTGAGCAAGTGGTATAGCCGTAATATGGGATTGCTCGGCACCATTATTTTTATTTTCCTGGTCATCCACCTGCGTGATTTCTGGTATGTGTATAAGTACGGACAACTACCGCTGGATGCCAACGGGCATAAGGATTTATATATCCTGGTGGTGAATGTATACAGCGAATTATGGTATGTGGTGTTGTATGTGATTTGTATGATAGCCCTGTGTTATCACCTGCTGCATGGCTTTTTCAGTGCTGCCAGAACGTTGGGGTTGTATCATCCGCGTTATGCTAAATGGGTCAGAATTATTGGTTGGGTATATAGTATTGTGATCAGTGCCGGATTTGCGGCAATGCCCGTGTATGTTCATTTCTTAAAATAGTTGGTTATGCTGGATGCAAGAATACCGGACGGACCACTGGAAGGAAAGTGGAGTCATTACAAAGCACATGCAAAGCTGGTAAATCCTGCCAACAGAAAGAAGCTGGAAGTAATAGTGGTAGGAACCGGGCTGGCAGGCAGTTCTATAGCTGCTTCGCTGGGAGAGATGGGATATAGTGTGAAAAGTTTTTGTTTCCAGGATACGCCACGGCGCGCCCATTCTGTGGCGGCGCAGGGCGGGGTAAATGCCTGTAAGAATTACAAAAATGATGGGGATAGTGTATTCCGCATGTTTTACGATACCATAAAAGGGGGTGATTTCCGGGCACGTGAAAGCAATGTATACCGGCTGGCAGAATGCAGTGCCAACCTGATAGATCAGGCAGTAGCGCAGGGTGTGCCTTTTGGCCGGGAGTACGGAGGTTATTTGAACAACCGTTCTTTTGGTGGGGTGCAGGTATCCCGCACTTTTTATGCCCGGGGCCAAACGGGGCAGCAGCTACTGTTGGGGGCTTATCAGGCGCTCATGCGACAGGTAGGCGCCGGCAGCGTGCAGTTGTTTGCCCGGCATGAAATGCTGGACCTCGTGGTGATAGATGGCAAAGCCAAAGGGGTGATTGTGCGTAATATGGATACCGGTCAACTCGAGCGTCACAGCGCCCATGCCGTGGTGCTGGCAACAGGCGGCTTCGGTAAAATTTATTATCTGTCTACGTTGGCTATGGGCTGCAACGGTTCGGCCATCTGGCGCGCACATAAAAGAGGCGCCTATATGGCCAATCCCAGCTGGACGCAAATCCATCCTACCAGCTTACCCCAATCCGGTGAATACCAGTCTAAGCTCACACTCATGTCTGAGTCGTTACGGAATGATGGCCGTATCTGGGTACCAAAAAATAAAGATGAAGAACGGGAACCCAACCAGATTCCCGAAGAAGAGAGAGATTACTACCTGGAAAGAAAGTATCCGGCCTTCGGTAATTTATCTCCCCGTGATATTGCCTCCAGGGCAGCCAAAGAGCGGATAGACGCGGGGTATGGTATAGGTGCATTGAAAAATGCCGTATACCTCGATTTCTCCAAAGCCATAAAAGATCAGGGAGAAGCGACTATCCGGAAAAAGTATGGCAACCTGTTTCGCATGTACGAAAAAATTACCGGCGTTGATGCTTACAAAGAGCCGATGCGTATTTCTCCGGCCGCGCATTTTTCTATGGGCGGTTTATGGGTAGATTACGAATTGATGACCACCATCCCAGGTTTGTTTGCTTTGGGAGAAGCCAACTTCGCTGACCATGGAGCTAACCGATTAGGAGCCAATTCGCTCTTACAGGCCAGTATCGACGGGTATTTCATTGCACCTTATACGATAGCAAATTACCTGGCAGATGAAATTAAAACAGGACCAATAGATATACGACATGGCGCTTTTGCCGCCGCAGAAGAAAATGTGCAGGCGCAATTAAAAAGACTCATGGGCATACAGGGCAATTTAAGCGCAGATTATTTCCATAAAACCCTGGGTAAAATCCTGTACGATAAATGTGGATTAACGCGCTCCAAAGAAGGGCTGGAGGCGGCTATCAAAGAAATCACCGAATTGCGGGAAGCGTTCTGGCAGCGTTTATATGTACCCGGTGGTTATGCTATTAATACAGAGCTGGAAAAAGCCGGCCGCGTGGCGGATTACCTGGAGCTGGGAGAGCTGATGTGTTACGATGCACTCACCCGGGATGAGTCATGTGGGGCACATTTCCGTGTAGAACATCAAACACCGGAAGGAGAAGCGATGCGCAATGATGCGGACTTCTCTTTTATATCTGCCTGGGAATGGGGTGGAGCGGATAAAGCGCCGCTACTCCACAAAGAACCCCTGCACTTCGAATTTGTAACCCCTACAGTACGAAGCTACAAATAACTTAAACTAACGGTTATGCGTATACGAATTAAAATATGGCGGCAGGAAAATCAGGAAGATCCTGGCAAAATGGTGAATTATACACTGGAAGACATCAATCCGCATATGTCTTTCCTGGAAATGCTGGATACGCTCAATGAGCAACTACTGCAGGAAGGAACACGCCCCGTGGAATTTGATCATGATTGCCGCGAAGGCATCTGCGGACAATGTGGCGTAATGATTAACGGGCGGGCACATGGTCCCTTGCTGAATACCACTACCTGCCAGTTGCATATGCGTACATTTAAAGACAATGAAGAAATTGTAATAGAACCTTTCCGTGCTACAGCGTTCCCGGTAAAATGTGATTTAAAAGTAGATCGTTCTTCTTTCGACCGCGTAATACAATCAGGTGGTTTTATTTCTGTGAATACCGGACAGGCGCCGGAAGCGAATGGCATTCCGATTGGCTCTCCGGTGGCGGAAGCAGCGTTTGATGCGGCAGCCTGTATTGGTTGTGGTGCCTGCGTGGCAGTATGCAAAAATTCCAGCGCTGCGTTATTCACCAGTGCAAAAATATCGCACCTGGTACTCTTGCCGCAAGGACAAATAGAGGCACAAACAAGAGTAAAAAATATGGTCGATCAGATGGACAAAGAAGGCTTTGGCCACTGCAGTAATACGGAAGCCTGTGAGGCAGAATGTCCGCAACAAATTTCCGTGCTGCACATTGCCCGCATGAACTATGAGTATAACAAAGCACAGGTGCTGAAAAAGTAAATGCTAACTTCATATATCCGTATACGTAATTCTACTTATTTTAAAAATAAGTTAGGATACTTGTCTTTTATTGAAATATAGGTTGTAAATTTGCGTCCGTTTGAATACCGAATATATACTGTTGCTGATAAGAGTTGCAATTGCAATAGTGTTAACCCCGGTGAATTATTTGTAACAGGGTGTTGTTACCCCCCAAAAGAAAAATAAGATGAAACTTAGAATGTTTGTGGCAGCTATTATGCTGTTGATAACAGCCATGATGGCCTGTTCCCCTAATCAAGAAAAAAATACCACTGAAGTAGTAACCGGAAATGCAGGTAATTTCCTCGTGATCAAAGGTCGTGGTTTTAGTGTCGACAAAAGTCAGAACAAAGTGATCTTTGGATCTGTTCCTGCGCAGGTGCTGCGTGCAGATGCTAATTATTTGCTGGTGCAGGTACCTGTACAGAAAGTGGCTACAGTGCCGGTGGTGGTAGCCGTAGGAGAAAATATTTCCAACGCTATGCTGTTTGCATATCATCCTAAGCTGGTAGCTTCCAGCTTTTAAAAGAGTGTGAGTTAAATGTAATGGGTAGAGATCTTTTAAGATCATCTACCCATTGTGTTTTAAGTGATTATTCACCTTTTATTATTTATCCTGCATACCAAACATCACTACAATTTTCCCGTCTTTATACAGGTTTAAAGTTTGATCTGCTACATCATAGTGGTAAGTATTTTCGCTGATCAGTTTAAGAAATGCTGCTTCGCGACGCATTACTGCGGCGTCGGAGCAAGCCATACGGGTGCTGATGCCTTGTGTAAATTTAATTTGATCTTTCGTGGCGCTATAGCCACCGGAAATATTGTTACATCCACCTTTGCCGTGGAAACGTTTTTGATCAGTATCAAATTGCAGCCATATGCCGGAATTCGATAAAGTAGCATCATTCATTTTAATCACCTGCCATTTTTTGCTGCCAATAAAAGCCCACTGGCTGTCTTCTTCGGAGCTGGCGTGTTGATCGCTTGTTTTTTCTTCCATGGTAAATTGCAGGGTGAGTTTACCATTTTCATAAAGGTTTACTGTTTCTCCGGCAATAGTATATGTGAAAGTATGGCCTCCTAATTGTTTCAGGAAATCGGCTTCACGGCGCATCACATCTGCATCGGGGCAAGCCATCCGTGTACTCATGGCCTGTGTGAAGGTAATTTTGTTGCCACTTGTAGTATATCCACCGGAAACGTTATTGCATCCGCCTTTTCCCTGAAAGCGTTTTTTCGCCGCATCCAGTTGAATCCATATACCGGAGTTACTGATAATACCTTCATTTATTTGGGTCAGCGTCCATTTTCTGTTGGTAATAGCCGTGGAGCTACCAGTGTTACCGCCCTTATCCTGCAGGCTGAATTGCAATACAGTTTTACCGTTTTGAATCAGGTTAACGGTGCTGCCTACTACTTCATATTTAAAAGTCTGATCGCCCAAATGCTGTGTGAAGGAGCCTTCACGCTGCATTACGGTATTGTCGCCACAAGCCATAAGGGTGCCGGCCACTTTACTGAAAGTAATGTTGTTGCCGGCAATGGTATAGCCTCCCATCATGCTATTGCAGCCACTATTACCGTGAACGCGTTTTTGGGCGGCGTCAAATTCTATCCAGATTTTACCATCGGAAATGTCGGTATCATCCATTTTTACCAATACCCATTTTTTGCTGGTAATAGCGGCCGACTGGCTGCTGATTCTTTTTTTCTCCAATACTTTAGTTAGCGTGTATTTAATAGAAGAGCCGTCTGCCGGTGGGTTTTTGATGGACGTAATTTTTACTTTCAGTTTATAGCGATAGCCTGGCGTATACTTAAATCCGTTGATGTTGGTGTATAAATTGGACCAGTCGGTGTCATTAACGCCTTTTATCTGTAAACACTCCATTGGCGCCACTCCTGTGCAGGGTTCTTTTGACTCTTTTACATAGATCACCTGTGTTTTGGCAGATGGTTGCTTGTTTTGGAGGGGGGCCATGAAAGTGGTCGCGAAGGTGATTGCTAATTCGAACAACATAAAATATAGATTTTAATAAATAACAACAAAAGGAACGATCGGGTTTTATCTTTTGTTACAACTATCCATATTTTTCAAAAACGCTGCCAGACTCACTTTGAAAGCAATGCTATTCGCTGACGCAGCCATGGTAGGCTGTTTTGTTTGTTTTGCCCAGGCCATGAATGATGGATTCATAATACGCCAGTTTATCTTTCCCGGGCAAGGCAATAACGGTAACGTCATTTGCTGCAAGTAAATCCAGCTTATATTTGGAAGCCGCTACATATTCCTCAGGGATGTAATAAAATATTTTGTTGGACACCGGCACATTTTTATGATGGAACTTCTGCCTGGCTCTGTAAGTCAGCAGCCACCAAAGATCTGTTTCTACAAAGTCGAGCGATAAGCCGAAGATGTGGATATCGTCCGTAAAGAAGAGATCAATCCAGGAATGGAAGTATACTTCTTTGAAGTGTATGCGCCGCAACAGGGACCGTTTAGGTACCTCTTTTGAAGTATATACGGTGCCACTGACTACGTAGTTACGCATCATTTGTAGTTGCCCGCCATAATGCTCAAAGCCAAGATTGATACTCATAGGGTTTAAACAATCGCCATGAATATGCCAGTAATTGGTATCGCCAACTTTATACTTTCTGAAAATACTATAGAACTTTTCGTTGATAAGGCTTGTATTTTCCAGCGGGGTACTACCTTCCAGCGTAAATTCATAGTTCGTGGTAAGTATATGCGCCGGCTTCAACGCCCTGATGGCGCTGTGTATGGGATTACTTTTTATTTCAGCGGCTTTGATAGCGATAAATGACTTCAGGTCTTTTTCCCTGATTCTATGGTTTTTGCTGGCGGTTAAAAATATTTCTTCATACAGCAAAGGGAAGGGTTTTTTGTCATCCAGTGCTATGCAGTCGCCGGCGTGGCAGAAGGTGATAATATCCTGCAGCAGGTCTTTCCAGCTTTGGCCGCGGGAAATGTTGTTAATGTCATTGCCAATTAATAGAACATGGTTTTTCATAAGATGGATTCGGTTTTTTTAAGGGTGAATAAATCGGAAGGTGAGGTTAATTCTTCCGGTAGATACTTTAGTTGTTTTGGGTACCTGGTGTTCCCAGTATTGTTGCAATGCGCCTTTCATAATGAGCAGCGAGCCGTGCTCTAATGGTAGTTCATATTTCTGGCGATGGTCACTCTTATAGCGCAGCAGAAAACGCCTGGTGGCGCCGAAATTGACAGAAGCAATTACAGGTTGTGGACCCAGTTCCGGTTCATCATCTGCATGCCAGCCCATGGCATCGTTTCCATTACGATAAAGGTTCAACAGCACGCTGTTATAAGAATGCCCGCTAATGGGCGTAATACGGTCGCGTATCTGCAATAATAAGGGCGTCCAGTCAGCAGGAGTAAAGGTATTGCCGGAGAACCGGTAGCTCATGGTAGCGTCGCCATGCCAGGCCATTAAGCGGGGAAATAAAACGGACTTTCCGTACATCTTCATGGACTCCTGTTTCCAGTCGATGGTATTGGTTATTTTTTGCATGAAATCATCGCTATCCACAGTATTAAAAAACTGTGGATAGTAGACCAGCTCTCCATTCAGAAGTGAAATCTCTCTGGCATCCCGATCATCGAAAAAGCTTCCCTGCACATTCATAATACAAATTTAGGAAGGCGCTACGCAGTGTATATGTGGAGTTATTTATCAGGTGTGTTATCTTTCCAGGACCACAGGTAACGGCAGGCATGGGTGCGGTAAGGCGACCATTTATCGGATATTTTACGTAGCTGATCCCTGAATGCTTTCTTGTCTTCCCGATCCAGTTTGTACAACTTAATCATGGCCTGTTGCAAGCCCCAGTCGTCCATCGCAAATATATCGTCCCGGCACAGGTAAAACATCAACAGCATTTCTACCGTCCAACGCCCTACACCCTTGATCTGCGTGAGATACGTGATCACTTCTTCATCTCCCATTTTTTTCAGCTTGCTGTCGGTCAGTTTTTCCGCAATAACAAAAGCCGCTACATTATGTACATAAGTAACCTTGGCGTTAGATAAACCAATGCCACGCAGCGTAATAGCGGGGGTATCGAGTATTTGCCTGGCAGTGGGTTCTTTGCGTCCGTAAAGGTCCAGAAAGCGGGAGTAAATTAGATCTGCTACTTTGGTAGATAACTGCTGGCTCATAATAGATCCGATCAGCTTCAAACAGATGTTTTTTCGTATAGTCAGCTCCGTTAACGGGCCGCCAATAATTTTCTGCAGCTTTTTATCCTTGCTGAGATGTACCTGGTAGTGTACCGGATTGGATGCCGGAGTGCCTGCTGATCTGGGCATAAACTGTTTTTTAGTTAATACATCACATCCTCTTTCACTCCGGCATTCCATCCCGGCATTAGTAATTAAATGGCTGCGTATAGATCACCTGCAAGAGGGTTTGCCCTACAGATTGCAGCGTTTTTTTGTCTATCACATCCATATTATCATTCTGCGTATGCCAGTGTGGCGCAAAGTCGTTATTGGGCTGTAAAGCAATGATGTCGAACGTAGGAATATTGGCGATGGTGTTTACCGCAATATGATCATCTGTAATATACGCCCCGTTATTTTCATAGCGGAACTTATCGGAGTAA
>NZ_DATCVJ010000077.1:0-1616 GCF_036566945.1 Chitinophaga sp.
GTGGAATACCGCCGTAATGTTTCAGCAAATCAGCGTAGTACCATGCCCGCAGGAAACGTGCTTCTGCCTTCATCACGTTGCGGATGTAGGATGGAATGGGTGATCCGGGCAGGTGTTTGAGTAACTGGTTTACCCTGCGGATATTGGTGTAAGGGGTATTCCAGGCATCGCCGCTGATAATAGAAGGGTTGACGGTACCGGTGGCAAACTGAATAGAGGTGGTGACGGTGGCCGACTTCTGTGGTTCGGCCTCATCGCAGGATGCATCGAGACCGCCGTTGCCGAAGCGGGTAGCGCCTTCCGCGAAGCCGATGTCGATGTAAATGTTGGTGAGGAAAGCGACGGTCCGGGCACTATCGGCAAACACCGTTTGCTCGTTCAGGTTAGTCGTTTCCGTCTGATCCAGGAAGTTTTTCTTACCACAGGAAGCGAGGGTAAGTATTCCAATGCACAGGCATACAGGAGCAGTGAACGTAGATTTCATTTTCATAACGTTAATACGTGAAGCATCCAGCTTTTGGTGATAAAATTTACATACGTGGCATAACATGGCCTGTCTGTAAGCGCCTTGTCTTACAGTGGTCCTGGTACGGAATCTTTTTTTGATCGGTTACTGTTCGTCCCTATGATATGACACCTTAAAAAAGGTGTACCGCCATTATTTTTAAATTATTTATTGGATTCCCCAGTTTTGTGCTGGCTGACTTCCCATTTCGAGTAGGAGGGTGCCGCCGGCGGCCATGTCTTCATGATTGATATAGCAGTGCTGATAAGGTTTTCCGTTTAGCCATGCACGTTGAATGTAGCGGTTTACGGGTGAATTGTTACGGGCGTTGATGATAAACTGCTTTCCTTTGGCGTAAGCCGGATCGAGTGCGATGGTAATGTGATCGAACACGGGACTGGTAATTTCGTAGCGCGTGCTGCCGGGACATACCGGGTGCAGGCCGCTGGCGGCGAGTACATACCAGGCCGACATCTGTCCTACGTCTTCATTCCCTACTAATCCTTCCACGGAATTATGGTAGGCGCGGGCGCATATTTCGCGGGTCCATTTTTGGGTGAGCCAGGGCGCGCCGAGGCGGTTGAATAAAAACGGTACATGGTGTACCGGTTCATTGGCATGGTTGTAATAATCGTTCCACATCATGTTTTCCGGTACTTTTTCGAAGAAGTTGGTCAGGTCGGCCAGTACTTTTTGTTTGCCACCCATGAGGGCTACCATGCCGGGAACATCCTGCGGTACAAACCAGCCTTGCTGATAAGGGTTGCTTTCCACGGTGCCGTATCCCTGGCGCATGCGGCCATCTTCCGGCCAGGGCTGCCAGCTGCCGTCGTCGTTGCGGGGGCGGAACCAGCCTTTACTGCTATCAAATACATTTTTGTAATTGGCGCCACGGGCGATGTATTTTTTGGCGTCGTCTTTTTTGCCTAAGGCGCCGGCAAGTTTACCGAGGCACCAGTCGAAGTAGGCGTATTCGAGTGTGAGCGACACACTTAATCCGCCGGTGGAATATCCTTTAGGACCGTTGCCAAATTTCTCCACGGAGTTTTTGGCAAAGGCGTAGCCTTTATTGATATCAAAGCCGCGGATACCTTTGATCCAGGCGTCTGTC
>NZ_DATCVJ010000078.1:0-10011 GCF_036566945.1 Chitinophaga sp.
ACCTGGCGCATCTTTTATAAAGATGACCTCGTGAACCGGGAACAACCATTTACCCTGGAACTGCAGGACAAAAAGATCAATGAAGTCCTGGATAAAGCACTGGCTAACACCAACCTGAGTTACCGCATTGTACACAACCAGGTGGCCATCATCCCAAAAGAAAAAAGTAAGAATGGGCCTCCCAACCAACCCACCAGCCAACTGGAAGACAGTGCCTATGTGATACGGGGACGGGTATACGATATGCACGAACCGCCGCAGGCATTGCCCGGTGTGACCATCCGCGTAAAAGACAATAACAGCATCGGTACTACCACCGATGCTGACGGCTATTTTTCGTTGAAGACAACAAAAAATGCCGTCCTGATTTTTACGCAGATGGGTTATCTGCCGGAAGAACACACCGTTATCCGCAGCCTGAATGCACTGAATATTTCCCTGAAAGAAAATGTTTCCGCGCTCGATGAAGTAGTGGTCGTTGGTCTTTCGGAGCAACAGAAAAAACATATCGCCAGTTCTATCGGCACGGTGAACATTGCCCAGCAGACCAACGGCAAGCCCATTACGGCGCTGTCGCAGGCCCTGCAGGGCGGCGTTACGGGCATACAGGTATCGCAGAGTTCCGGCTTGCCGGGTGGCGATGCTGCCGTGATCAAAATCCGCGGTATCAGCACCGTGAATGCCTCCAATCCTTTGGTGTTGGTGGATGGGGTACCGATGGACATGGACTATATAGATCCCGTTACTGTAGAAAGTGTAACGATCCTGAAAGATGCTGCTGCCGCTGCCGTGTATGGCGCACGCGCTGCCAACGGTGTGATCCTGGTAACGACCAAACGTGGCGTGGCAGGCAGGGTAGCGGTTACCTATGATGGATACTTCGGTGTGCAATCACCCT
Organism: Chitinophaga sp.; assembly: GCF_036566945.1. Lineage (GTDB taxonomy): Bacteria > Bacteroidota > Bacteroidia > Chitinophagales > Chitinophagaceae > Chitinophaga. Next base: position 899 of record NZ_DATCVJ010000078.1, read on the forward strand.
CTACCATGCCTAAACTGGTGGAAGCCCCGGAATATATGCGCATGTTCAATGAAGCACAGGTAAATGCCGGCAACGCACCTTTTTATGCGGAAGAAGATATTAAGCATACCGAAGCCGGTGATGATCCGGTTAAATACCCTAATACCGATTGGCAAAAAGAAATCATTAACCGTGCAGCTCCTATTACCAGCCACTCGCTGGGAGTGAGCGGTGGTAACAGTCTGGCGCGTTTTGCACTCACCGCCAATTACCAGAATCAACAAGGCATGATTCCCCTGAACCATTCCAATAAATATAATATCCGCGCTAATACTTCCATTACCCTGAATAAAAAGTTCCTGGTGTACATGGACATGCTGGCCATCAAAAGAAATACCTTCTACCCCAACCGCCCCAATGGTAATGATGGTAACAGGATACTGGAAGATATTTTCAGGGTACCGCCCACAATTTTGCCTAAATATCCGCAGAAAGATGGCGCGCCCATTATCTATGGCCGCTACGTAGATATTGTAAATCCTGTTGCTTATGCAGAACATGGTGGACGCAGTGCCAATGAATACGGACAATCCAGCATTAATCTGCAACCCAAATGGGAAGTACTACCAGGATTGAATCTCCGCGGACAATTCAGCTTCCGCTTAAACAGTGATGTTACCAGGACTACACGTAATAATTATTATTTCTTCGATTATTTTACCGGCAAACTGGCGCAGACCTGGAGTGTGCAGCGGGATGCCAGCATGGGTAGAACGACCTATTACTATGCCGGTGTAACGGCAGACTATACCTATGATTTGAAAGACCATCATTTTTACGTAATGGGTGGTTATTCTCAGGAAGAAAACAATAGTGGCAATTGGGATGTAACGTCGTTGCTATCCTTTTATGCGAAAGTGAATTATTCCTATAAAGATAAATACCTCGTCGAAGGAGCGATGCGTACCGATGGTTCTTCCCGGTTCGGTCCCGGTCATAAGTATGGCACCTTCCCTTCTGTGGCATTGGGTTGGAATGTGCATAAGGAGAATTTCATGAAATCTATACTGGCGGTTAATAACCTGAAGTTGCGGGCATCCTATGGGCGCTTAGGCAACGAGAATATTGGGATGTACCTATATCAGAATATGATTAACACCGGCGATGGTACCGATAAGGTATTCGGTAACCCTGACATCACCTGGGAAACAGTAGATATGCTGGACCTGGGTATGGACCTGGCCCTGTTCCAAAGTAAGCTGGAACTCACCTTTGATTATTACAACAAAACCACCAATGGCATTATCCTTCAACCGCCGGTATCGTATGTGGGCGGACTGGGAAAAACGCCTATTAATGCCGGTAAATTACGTAATAGAGGCCTGGAACTGTCACTGAATTACAACAGTAACATTGGGAGAAACGTAACATTGTCTGTACGACCGGGCATTTCTTATAATAATAATACTGTGCTTAGTTTACTGGGAGGCCCATACATAGACGGTGCTTCTATCAATAAAGAGGGATATGCGTTGAACAGCATTTACGGTTACAAAACCAATGGGTTGTTGCAGGCCAGTGACTTCAAGCCTGATGGTACTGCGTTGGTACCCATTATCGCCAATCAAAAGCCGGGAGATATCCGTTATATAGATCAGAACGGCGATAACATTATTGATGGGAATGACCAAACCGTGATTGGAAATCCTACACCCAAAGCCGACTTCTTCGCCAACTTCCGTATCACCTATAAAAAATGGGAATTGGAAATGCTACTGCAGGGGGTGAATAATAACAATGCCGTGTTGGGTGGTATGCTGGCGTATCCGCTGGATATGTCTTACGATGGAGGTGTTCCAACACAATATTATGCTGAGAATTACTGGACGCCACAGCGTACCAACGCCCGTTTTCCACGTTTGACCACATCACCGAGTATTAATAAACTATCGTCTGATTTCTGGCAACAGAACGGGGCCTATGTGCGGATGAAATATATACAGCTGGGTTACAATTTTGGCAGTACCCGCTTAAAACGTATGGGCGTTAACGGTGCCAGGGTATATGTAAATGCGCAAAACCCATTTGTCTTTACTTCCATGAAACTGGTAGACCCGGAAAGTCAGGGTAATCAGTGGACGTATGGTATCATGAAAATGTACACCGCAGGGGTGAGCATACAGTTATAACCATTAAACTTTTCGCGATGAAAAAGAAATATAGCATGATGATGATACTGGCCCTGACTTTATTGTCTTTGCCAGCCTGTAAAAAATTTCTTACCCACGATAATCCTTCCGGTGTAACAGATGTGGAGTGGTGGAAAACAGAGAGCCATGCTTATGGTGCGCTGGGCTCTATTTATGCGGGTATACCTGCCGGCTCCACTGGCCGCAATATGATGTTCTGGTCGGGGCTCAGTGACGAGGCAGTATGCCGGGGTGATTTCAAGGGTAACTATGATATCTACACCCGTGGCTTGCAGAATTCTACCTGGGATGTAGCAGAATGGATCTGGAGAGATGATTATATTGATGTACGCCGAGCCTGTCGTTTCCTGGAAAACGTTGATAAATGTTTTATGGATGATGCGCTGCGCAGTCGTATGAAATATGAAGCCCGCGCGCTCCGTGCTTTTTATCATATGGAGATCATGCTTTTCTTTGGTGATATTCCGATTGTTACTACTTCGCTGACGCCATTGGAAAATCACCTGAAAAGAGATCCGGCAGATAAAGTATATGATTTTATACTAAGTGAATTGAAAGATTGTGCGGAGCATCTGCCGCAGGAATATGACAGTGATGAAACCTGGCGTATTTCGGCCGGCACCTGTAACGCACTCATTGCAAAGCTGGCTTTATTCTTTCATCATTATGATGTGGCCAGAGATGCTGCTGCCAGGGTGATTAGCTCCGGTGTATATAAGTTATACCGTAGTGAAAAACCAAACGTCAACAGTTTCGCGGAATTATTTAGTTACACCGGTGAGTTAAATAAAGAACGGATATTCTTCAAGGCTAATGGCTGTGGAACGGCGTGGACTACCTTTGCGCCCTACGGCATTGGTGGAGAAACATATGTATCGCCTACGTCGACGGTAGTAGATAATTTTGAAACAAAGCAGGGGAAAACGCCCGCAGAGCTGGGGGCAGATTCTGTAGCCATGTACCGTAAAGATCCTAATTACAACAATAACAGAGATCCCCGATTCGTAGCATCCATATTGTATCCGGGAGAACCCTTTCTGGATGCCAACTACATTTTATCTCCCTTTGATAATTCCCCGGCGAATACAGATAAGATAGGCGTGCAGAAGTCTACCGCTACCGGCTACTGGATCCGCAAATACCTGGATGCCCGCGACCGGCAAAGCAGGGCAGGGAGCCTTGATTTTATGATTATCCGTTACAGCGAAGTATTGCTGATTTATGTAGAATCATTAATAGAGCTGGACGACTGGAAAAATCCGGCCATTGCGTTGCACCTGAATGATATTCGTACCCGTGCCGGGATGCCGGCTGTTGACTTACAGCGATACAACAGTGCTGCTACGCTGCGGCAGCTGGTACGCCGGGAGCGGCAATCAGAGCTGGCTTTTGAAGGTCAGCGTTATTTTGATATCCGGAGATGGGGAATTGTAAAGCAGGTGATGAACGGGCAGGTATTCGGCGCTACCAATCCGCAAACAGGTGTGGCGGTGAAGGTACAGGACCGTTCTTATATAGATCGTGATTACCTGTGGCCAATACCGGAGAAAGAAACATTGTCGAATCCTGAGATGAAGCAAAATGCCGGATACTAAAGGTTCCGTTTTTTGCCGCTCATCAAATTTCCGTCCCAGGACTTGCATATCAATCTGTTAGATTATATCTTACCAGTCGACAAGCCAGAATCGAATAAGACAGTGAATTTATTATTACACAGTGAACGAATACTATCAGACCAAAACCTAATTTTTCAATCCGGCATTCAATTAAACTGAAATATGGCGAAACAAAACAGCGATTCAAGGCGGGCATTTCTCAAGAATTCCCTGGGAGCGCTTGCTGCATTTACTATTGTGCCCAGGCATGTGCTGGGCCGCGGTTACCTGGCTCCGAGTGACCAGTTGACCAAAGCCGTAATAGGCACAGGCGGTATGGGACGTGGCCACTTTGGCTACGCGGGTACCCGGGTAGTGGCGCTCTGCGACGTAGATAGCAGTCATCTGAAACTGGCGATGGACCAGCTCGGAGACAAAAGTAAAGGCGTTAAAACCTTTGCCGACTACCGCGAGGTCATCACCTTACCTGAAGTAGATATTGTGCATATTGCTACGCCACCACACTGGCATGGTATCATTGCAGCAGATGCAGCCCGCGCAGGGAAAGACATCTGGTGTGAAAAGCCCATGACTGCGACCATCGGTGAAGGCAAGCGTTTGGTGGAAGCGGTGCAACAGCATGGCAGAATTTTCCGCCTGAATACCTGGTTCCGCTTTGAAGACAGATTTTATGGAATGGGCACGACAGTGAAGCCGATTAAAAAACTGGTAGACAGTGGTCTGCTGGGATGGCCGCTGAAAGTGACCGTGAGCAAGCATACCGGCTTTGACTGGAAATTTTACTGGGTAGGTAAAACTAACCTGGAGGCGATGGCAGTACCGAAAGAACTGGATTATGATATGTGGCTGGGGCCAGCGCCTTATCGTCCGTATAACCCACACCGTGTGCACCAGACCTTCCGTGGTTACTGGGATTACGATGGTGGTGGTTTGGGAGATATGGGACAGCATTACCTGGATCCTATCCAATACTTCCTGGGCAAGGACGATACCAGCCCTGTAAGCGTAGAAGTAGATGCGCCTCAGCAACATCCTGATGCCGTAGGTACCTGGAGAAGAATTACCTACACGTATGCAGATGGTTGCCAGATTATCCTCGATGGAGACGGTGCAGATGAAAAAGCAGCTTATATAGAAGGACCTAAAGGTAAACTGTATCCCGGCTTCCGCTCAGATATACAGGACCTCGAAAAGAAACTGGCCGCCTTCCCTGATCCGGCTCCTCAGCAAATAGATTTTGTGGACGCTGTGAAGAACCGCCGCAAGTTTGCGCTGAATGAAGAAAATGGTCACCGTTCTGCTACATTGGTGAATATGGGTAAGATCGCATTACGTCTTAACCGTTCTTTGAAATTTGATCCGGTGAAACAGGAATTCATTGATGACGCAGGCGCCAACGCCCTCGTGTATCAGCCGATGCGCGGACCATGGACGATCTAAAACAGCCCGAATCAGAACAAACAAGTAAATGAATTATGAAAAAGATATTACACTTACTCATTGCATTACTGGTTGGCTGGAGTAGCCTGGTTTCCGCACAGGGACCATCAGATCAGCGTGCCTTCCACACCAAAGTCGCGGACGTGCTGGCCTTGATGCCAGCCCCCAATAAAACGCAATTTAACACCAATATGGAGGCGATTGCGGCCCTGGGGGAAGAAGGACTGACGACCATCGCCGGTATGCTTGCTGCGCCCGGAAAAGGCGATAATACGCAATTGCAATATGCCATTGCCGGATACGCTTATTATGTAACGCAACCTGGAAAGGAAGCAGCCCGTAAACAAGCGGTGGCTGCCCTCTGCAAAGCATTACCTAAAGCAGGTGATCCGGAAAATAAAGTCTTTCTGCTCACACAGCTGCAAACCGTAGGCACCGATGCCGCTGTAAGCACGCTGCAGGCTTGTCTTACAGACGATCGCCTGTGTGATCCTGCTGCCCGCGCACTGGTGAAAATCAACACCCCTGCTGCACAACAGGCATTATTACAGGCCTTGTCTTCCGCCACCGGATTTAACCGCATCACCCTCACCGAAGCGTTGGGGGATAGCCGTTATACCGCTGCCGCCGCTGCCATTGCTCCACTGGCCAATGATGCAGATAAGAAACAGGTGAAAGTAGCCTTGTACGCCCTGGCACAGATCGGCGCTCCTGCCTCTGCGCCGGTACTCGCCGCTGCTGCTGCTAAAAGCGGATATACTTACGATGTAACCGATGCCACGGCTTCTTATCTTAATTATGCTGCTAACTTAACAGACAAAGCTGCAGCAGAAAAGATCGCAGAGAATATCCTGAAAACAGCCAAAACAGACGGCCAGGTACATACCCGTACCGCCGCGCTGAAACTGCTCACCACTATTCGTGGTGAAAAGAATATGCCCCTGCTGTTAGCTGCCGCCGATGATAAAAACCGCGAATACCGTGATGCTGCCCTGAAATTTGCAGGTCAGAACGGATTAGCTGGCAACGCATTGTGGCTGAAGAAACTGACAGGTGCAGACAATGCCAATAAAGCTGCCGTGGTAGGTATGTTGGGAGATAATAAAGTAGCCGCTGCTTTACCTGCTATCCAGAAATTACTGGGCAGCAAAGATGCAACCGTAAAACTCGCTGCTATCAAAGCCGCTGGTCAAACCGGTGGCGCCGCTGCATTACCCGCTTTGCTGCAAACCATGAAAACCGGTGATGCCACTACCGTGGAAGCCGTGAAGAACGCCCTGCTGATTATGCCTGGCGACGAAGTGGCTGCACAATCCGGCGCTGCACTGGCTACTATGCCAGCTGCTGCACAAACTGCCTTACTAACGGTACTGGCTGCACGTAAAGCAGACAGCCGTGTGAATGACGTATTACCACTTACCGCCAGCACTGATGCTGCTACCCGCAGCGCGGCCATTAGCGCGTTAAAAGATGTAGCGACCAAAGCTAACCTCTCTGCACTGTTTACTTTATTGAATAACAGCAGCAATGCAACAGATATCAGCAACCTCCAGGAGGCACTGATCAGCGCCGGCGCGAATAGCGCAGATGTGCTGGCACAGATGAAGCAGGCATCTGCCGACAAACAATCCCGCTACCTTCCTGTACTGGCAGGTATTGGTGAAAGCGCTGCTTTAGCACCGGTAGTGTCCGCGTTTAATAACGGAGACGCTACTACGAAAAAAGCTGCACTGGTGGCTTTGTCTGCCTGGAAGAATGTGGCCGCCGCTCCCGCTTTATTACAAATCGCCAGAGATAAGGCCAACAGCGACTACCGCGAAGAAGCGCTGGCAGGCTACGTAGGCCTCACCCGTCGCTCTACTTTACCTGCAGAACAACAACTGCTGATGCTGCGCAATGCTATGGAATTATCCACCACACCGGTAGTACAGAAAAAAATACTGGAAGGTGCTGAGCGCTGCAAAATACTGCCTGCGTTATTGTTCGCAGGTAACTACCTCGACAATGCACCGGTACAACAGGCAGCCGCCAACGCTGTCATGAACATTGCCCTGGCTGATAAAAGCTACAATGGCGCAACTGTTCGTGCTCTCCTCGAAAAAACAGCGCAGGTACTGAAAGGACAGGATGCTGATTACCAGCGTCAGTCCATCAGCAAATACCTCGCGGAAATGCCTGCCGGCGACGGTTTTGTAGCCATCTTCAATGGTAAAGACCTGAGCGGATGGAAAGGACTGGTAGAAAATCCTATCGCCCGCGGTAAAATGGACGCTAAAAATCTCTCTAAAGCACAACAGAAAGCCGATGACAACATGCGCAAAGGCTGGTCTGTAAAAGATGGCTTACTCGTATTCGGCGGCAGCGGCGATAACCTCTGCACCGAGAAAAAGTATGGTGACTTTGAAATGCTGGTAGACTGGAAAATTACGGCACAGGGTGATGCCGGTATTTATCTCCGTGGCTCCCCACAGGTACAAATCTGGGACACTTCCCGTACCGACGTAGGTGCGCAGGTAGGCTCCGGTGGTTTATACAACAACCAGCAGCATGCCAGCAAACCACTGAAACTGGCAGATAACGCCATCGGTGAATGGAATCATTTCCGCATCCTCATGAAAGGAGATCGCGTAACGGTATACCTCAACGGTGAACTGGTAACCGATAACACCATCCTGGAAAACTACTGGGATCGCGGTTTACCGATCTTCCCGGACGAACAGATAGAACTGCAGGCACATGGCACTTACGTAGCTTACCGCGACCTGTATGTGAAGGAAATTCCGCGTCCAAAGCCTTATGTGCTGAGCGACGAAGAAAAGAAAGCCGGTTATAAACTGTTGTTCGATGGTACCAACATGCACGAATGGGTGGGCAATACCACAGACTACGTGATTGACAACGGTGACCTGATCATCGATCCTTCCAACGGCGGACACGGTAACCTCTATACGAAAGACGAATACAAAAACTTCTCTTTCCGTTTTGAATTCCAGCTCACCCCCGGCGCCAACAACGGTCTCGGTGTACGTGCGCCGCTGGAAGGTGATGCCGCTTACATGGGTATGGAATTACAGATCCTGGACAACGAAGCAGACGTGTACAAAAGTCTGCATGAATACCAGTATCATGGCTCTGTTTACGGCGTTATCGCTGCGAAACGTGGTTTCCTGAAACCAGTAGGCGAATGGAATGTGGAAGAAGCCATCGTAGATGGTACCCATATCAAAGTAACATTGAATGGTACCGTGATCCTGGATGGTGACATTGCAGATGCCCGTAAAAACGGCACGCTGGATCATAAAGATCATCCTGGTCTGAAGAATGAAACTGGTCATATCGGTTTCCTCGGACATGGATCAACTGTGCGTTTCAGGCATATGAGAGTGAAGACGTTGTAATTATTAATAGCATACATTGGAGCCGTTCTTACCTGGCGTAAGAGCGGCTTTTATTTTTGGACGAGTTCTATTTTTCTGCCGTCCAGATCTTTCACTACGGCGGCGTAACCCCATTCCGTTAAGGCCGCTGGCGTCACGATGTGCTCAGGGGGCAATACCTCCATCAGGTCATCTATATCATCTACCGTAAAACCTAGCCGGGTGGTATGATCCGCTACGGTTACTCCTTTGGGTAGGGGATAAATTTCCAGGACCAGGCCTTCGCCGGTACTGGCATAGTGATAAGGGCCGGTACCATGCCGGTGATAATGAAATTCAAAGCCAAGTTGCGTGTAGAATGCTGCCTGGGCTGCGAGCTGGGGTGTCTTGATAACTATGAGATGAATGTTGGGCATGGGGCGAAAATAAGGGGTTTTATTTTTCTTTATGTGGGTTTTCTGCCATAAATTTAGGGCATACCAGTAAAAGAA
>NZ_DATCVJ010000079.1:0-2536 GCF_036566945.1 Chitinophaga sp.
TAAGATATCTTGTTGAATAGCAATTGCAGTTTTGTAGCCTTATTCCAGATCCTGGTATCTATGATTTATATGTTTAAGTTCTATGTTATTGGTATTTTTCGTTCGGTCAAGCTGCTGATCCGGAAATCCGACAGAGGGTACAGAATGCTAAAAGAGGTAGGAACGGCTACGTGATTTAAACATCCCTAAAAATACCTAATAATGAAAAAGCAATTTTTCAAGAAACTTCGAGTGTTACTAACACTCGCCTTGCTAACCATAACCGCTTTGGCTCCTGGGCAATCAACATTCAGAGTTAAGCAAGATACTGTCATGGTTGTTGGTGCTGAGCTCCAGGTAAAAAATGCCTCCAAAAATGTACAGGGCTTTCTGTATAACCAGGGCGATGGAAATACAGTATTCAAAAAGCTTTCCCTGGAAAATATAGGTGACACTGCTATCGCTATTGCCGGACAGGATACTATACCGGTAAGGTTCTCCGGCGGTGGAGGTGTTGGTGTGCCGCCTGTTTCGCTGGCTGCTATGTCTATTGATGCCAACAGTATGCAGCTGAAATGGTGGCAGTCAGACAGGGAGCTGTATCAGTCGCCGAAGATAGCCCTGATTGGAGACAGCCAGGGGGCGGGGAGTTATGCCAGTACACCGGCCAACTCCATTGCCGGAAAGCTGCAGGCTTATATTTATGCAGTATCTTCCAATGCACGGCTGACGAACTATTGTAAAGAGGGATATAATTCCCGCAATCTGGCGCCTACAGGCAGCAATAGCTTTGTAGACTCGACGATGAACGTCACCAAGGCAATTGCTGATGGGAATAATATTATTATCCTCATTAATACCAGCAACGACTATGCATCCCAGTCCAGTGGCGGTGAGATGTCTACAGAAGAGGCGCTCTCTAATACCTTGCTGATAGATGAAGCCTGCAAAAAAGCTGGTGTACAGTTGTTGGTAATGAGCAGTATTCCTCGTACGGCTTTCGGTGCTTCACAGCGCCTTAAATTGAGACAAACTGCAGATAACCTGCGTAAAACTTTCGGAGCCAGATGCATCTATGCTTATCACCTCCTGGAAGACCCTGCTAATCCCGATCTATTACAACCTTCATTGAAGCTCGGCGATAATATCCATTTGAATGACCAGGGGTACCTGGTAATGTTTAATGCAATGAGGAATACACTCGCCAGCTATTTTACTTCCAATACCGATGTTGTTAAGTACATTGTACAACGGAGCGCTAATATAAACGGCCTCTATAATGATTTTAAAACTATTACATCACCTTATGAAAATACACTTGCTATCAACCCTGATAGTAGCTTTTACCGAATGCGGATCTATTTCCGGGACGGGTATTTTTCCAACTGGAGTAATGTAGTCAAAGCTATAGTTGATGGCAACATCCCAGGGGGGCCAGGAGGTGGCGGAATAACTGTCAATGCAGGTTTAGATCAATATTTAAATGAAAATGATAGTACTACCAACTTTTATGGAAACATAACAATCACCAATCCTTCTCTTTCAGTTGCTTCCTATCAATGGTCAGTTATTTCTAATGTAACTGGTGTTACATTTTCAAACGTAAACGGTATAAATACAGGAGTTACAGGAATTCCTATTGCTGCCAGGTCTACATATCGTTTGACTGTCACTGATAATCATGGTTCAACTTACACGGATGATATTGATGTATCAGTTGCCAGACCATCAGAGATGTTTAGTTCAGGAGGTTATTTAAACAACAAATATGATTCTAATAACCCAAATTTGAAAACATGGGTTTACTTGCCACAAGGTTATGATTCATTAAAACCAGGTGGTTACCCTTTAATAATTTTCTTTCATGGAGTTGGAGTGAATGGTGTTGAGAATAACGATGATATTAATCAATTATTACGAGAAGCTGAAGGGTTACCATACTTTTTGCATAATAAGTTGTTTCCTATGCAGTGTGTTGTTGTTTGTCCTCAATTGCATGATGAATTTTGGACTTTAGCAACCGCACAAAAAGCAGTTAATTATGCTGTTAATGGATATGCAATTGATCCAAATAGGGTATATGTAACTGGTTTGTCTTCTGGCGGCGCAGGCACAACTAACGTTGCTTTAGGTAATCCAAATCTGTTAGCTGGTGGTATCGCTGCCAATACAACTTTTAATGATGTAGCGCTTCCAGGGAATGGAGATATAGTAAAAGACATACCATTTTTGTTTGTCCATTCTTATAATGATACAAGAGTTCCGTTCACTTCTCAATATTCAACCTTAGATGATGTTAATAGCATCAATGCCGCCAATCCAAAAGGTATATACCCTCCATTAATGTTAATGGCTTGGAATAGTGAACATGATAATGGTACATGGAATAATTATGTTTATGATAAAAGAATTGCCCCATTTGATTTTGAAACTGACTTTTTACTTTTTCACAGCAAAAACTTAACAACTACCTGTAATAATTATGTTACAAAAGCAGAAGAAAAATTGAAGTTTTATGATTGGTCCAGAGCAAAATTAGTTGTGGATAAATTGAATA
>NZ_DATCVJ010000080.1:0-5277 GCF_036566945.1 Chitinophaga sp.
GTATTATCTATCTGCAGGATATGATAAAAACGCCAACTACATGGTGGGCAACGACTATGAGCGTTTTACATTGAATACCAGCAACACCGTTCGCGTAACCAAAAAACTGGAGCTCAGCATCGCGGGACAGCTGTCTCAGGGCAATACCCGCAACCCTTTTGATGTAAACGGCGGCTCTTCTTTCGATATCATCAGCGGATCACGCAATGCCACCAATGTAAGCGCCCAGATCCCGGCGCCGTATACCCGACTGGTAGACGATAACGGCAACGCATTGAAAATCCCCTGGGTGTACAATGACGCATTTAAGCAACAGGGATATGATCAGGGCTTCCTGAACATGGACTACTACCCGCTTACAGAGTTTCAGCTAATGAACAGGCAGGTAAAAAGTATGGCCGTTAACGTTAGACTGGGTGCCAATTATGAAATTACGAAAGGGTTAAACCTGGATCTGAAATATAACCTGGAAAAGAACAACGGATTAGATAGAAACCTTCAGGATCAGAACTCGTTTATGGTAAGAGATAACGTAAATCTCTTCTCCGAAATAATGCCTGATGGAGAACAGGTAAGGCATCTGCCGCTGGGCGATATCTTAACACAGGGTAAGAGTGAGCTTACTGCACAAACGTTCCGTGGACAATTAAACTTCAATCGCAACTGGCGGGAAAAGCATACGGTGGCGGCCATTGCAGGCGCGGAGTCAAGAGAAATTTTGAGAGAAGGAAATACGCAACGTCTCTTCGGCTACAACGATCGTACGTTGCAATATGCGGATGTGGATATGGTGACGCAATTCCCGGACTATTACGGCTTCACCAATTCTATTGGCAGTGTGTTGGGCGTAGGTACGCCGGTAACTTATATCAAGGACCGTTTTATATCTTACTTTACCAATGCCTCCTATACTTATCTCAATCGCTATACCCTATCTGCTAGTGGGCGTGTAGACGGCTCTAATCTTTTTGGCGCACAACGAAACCGCCGTTTGAATCCTTTATGGTCAATAGGTGCGGCCTGGCAGGTACAGCGCGAAAAATTCTTTCACGTAGAATGGGTGGATATGCTGAAACTGCGTGCTACCTATGGTTTCAATGGTAATATCAATAAAACAGCTACGGCTTATACCACCGCGAGTTTAATGCCATCTGGAGAAAATGCCACTTCTTTTATTCCATATGCAAACATTATTAATCCCGCTAACCCTAATCTGCGCTGGGAAAAAGTAGGACAGGTAAACCTTGGCGCCGACTTCTCCCTGTTCCGCGAATCACTGAGTGGCTCGTTGGAGTATTTCAATAAGCGCGCACAGGATCTTTTCGGTAGCGCTTTTATGGCGCCGTCCAGTGGTTTTAACAGCATCAGCAGCAACATCGCTGCCATGCGTACACATGGCTGGGAGCTGAAGCTGGACTCCCGCAATATCAGCACCAACCATTTCAGATGGAACACCACCTTCATGTTAAGCATCGCAAAAGATAAGGTGACGAAATTTTATAACACCGGCAGCAATATGAGTCCTTCTACTTTCTTGCTGTATGGTGGCCGCGATGACGACGACCGTACTACTTACCTGCCGGTAGAAGGCTATCCCCTGTTTGGTCTTTGGGCTTATCCATGGGGCGGTTTGGATGCAAAAGGAAATGCCACCATTATTGGTCCGGATGGTAAAATCATTACCGATCGTTTCGACGCAGGTCGCATATACGATAATATCTACAAAATGAAATACATGGGGGCCGTAAACCCGCCAGTATTCGGTAGTCTGGCTAATACCTTTACTTACAAGCAACTGAGCCTGACAGTGAATATTCTGTATAAACTCGGTCACTATTACCGCGGCAGCGATCCAGGATACACCACCATGGCGGTAATGTACCAGCGCGGGCCCGATAGCTTTAAGGATCGCTGGAAACAACCCGGCGATGAAAAGAAAACAAATATGCCGGCCTTTACCGCTGTGAGAGCGCAGGACAGGGTCAATAATGATTTCTACCAGTACTCAGATGTGAATGTGCATAAGGCAGATCATGTACGCCTGCAGGACGTATTGTTAAGTTACGATATCACCCGGCAAACGGTGGCCAGTCTGCCTGTGAGCCGCATTACATTATATGCGCAGGCCAGCAACCTGGGTATTATCTGGAGAGCCAACAAACAAGGAATAGATCCGGACTATGCACCACAAACATTTTCCTCAGTGATGCCCCCCATGCGCACACTGGCCATAGGTGCTAAAGTAGGTTTCTGATCACATCAAATCATTCAACAATGAAGAAGAGTATATATATCGCATTTGCTTTTGTCATGGCGACTTTGGCCGGTTGTAAAGATTACCTGGATATACAGCCCAAAGACAAACTCATTCCGAATGGTGTGGAAGATTTTCGTTTACTGCTCGATGATCAGTGGACGATGACGCAAACACCGGGTATCGCCGATATCATGACAGACGACCTGTTTTTAACAGAAGATCAATACGGCGATGTGCCACAGGAATATTTTCAGCGGGCTTACACGTGGAGCAAAGACATCTTTGCTGCCGATGATGATGCGCGGGACTGGGGCGCGCCTTATAAAATTATTTTTTATGCCAATACCATCATAGAAGGACTGGCAGCCAATCCGGCAGGTCTCTCTGAAATTCGTAACCAGGTGGAAGGTGAAGTAGATTTTTATCGCGCTTACGCTTACTTTAACCTGTTAAATACTTTTTCAAAACAATACAATGCTGCTACGGCCGATAAAGATCCTGGTGTACCGTTGCGATTAACTTCAGATATAACGGTGTCGGTTACACGTAATAGTGTGAAAGAAGTATATGCACAGGTACTCACCGATGTAAACAATGCCATTAAGCTCCTACCGGCAAAGGCTGCGTTTAAAACCAGGCCTTCCCGCGCCGCTGCCTATGCACTGGCAGCACGTATTTATTTGCAGATGGGCGACTACGATCAGGCCATGGCACAAGCCAATGCCGGCCTGTCTCTCCAAAATACCCTGCTGGATTATAAAAATGTAGATCCGAACAATTCTACTTTCGATGCCGTATTTCCGGTGAACGTGGTAAGCAATCCGGAAGTGATTTTTATTTCATCTACCACCGGTATGTACGCGAAAAATTATTCTATCTCTTCGAATATTTATGAACTTTATAATCCCCATGATCTGCGCACGTCTTTGTTTTTTAGGGAGATACCAGATCAGGGTAACTATCAGTTCATCGGTAGTTATAACGATGGCGGACGTACGAATGTACCCTCTCCTTTTTCCGGATTGTCTGTAGCGGAACTGTATCTCATCCGGGCAGAGTGTTATGCGCGTAAAAGTGAAACAGCCAAAGCCATGGACGACCTGAATGCTTTACTGGTAAATCGTTTCGAGGCAAGCACTTTCCAGCCGTTAGCTGCTGCCTCTCCTAAAGAAGCACTGAAAACCATTCTGCTGGAACGCCGCAAGGAACTGATCTTCAGAAATCTTCGCCTCATGGATCTCAAACGATTAAATACAGATCCGGAATATGCTATAACGTTAACGCGTACACTTAATGGCGAAACATTCACGCTGCCCCCGGGAGATAACCGCTACGTTTTCCCTATTCCAGCAAAAGAAACTACTGCCAGCCACCTGGAACAAAATCCAAGATAAATTATACATCATGAGAGGAATAGTCGTTTTTCTTATAGGACTGATTATCATATCGGAAACACATGCACAGCAAAAGTCAGCGATACCTGTCAGAAGTAGTCTTACTTTGACAGCCATTCACATAAAAGGAAAAGTCCGGATCGAGCAGTTACCCACGGCAAAGGACGCCGTGCTGCGTAAAGTACCAACAGCAGCCATGCAGCCCATAGATAGCAGCGTACCCCTTACATGGACAACCAACATCAGCGAACCGGCGATCGTTAGCCTGTTTCTGATGACGGAATCAGCCACCGCTTCGCAGAAAATTTACCTGAAACCGGGTGATTCGTTAAGCCTGGTATTTGACCAACCCGATACTTCGGTGCATGAAATCATGATGGATACGCTGCGCTCTCATGCAGGTGCACTAAACAACGCATTGGCCTGGTATGACTATACTACTGGTGCTTATACAAGACCCATGTACGATAGTTTTGATGCTAAAACGGCGTCTTTGGCTTTCCTGGAGCAACAAGTGAAGGCCATGGACCATGTTTACACCCGCGCACAGCAAATAGCAGGCAACAACAATTATCTGCAGGCACTGCATGCTTTCAACATGATCAATATCCGTAACTATTGCTGGTGGTATTATGATGAAAATAAAATGACGCCCATCCCGGCTTCGTTAATAGGCCCTGCCTATGATGATAAAGCCTTTGCACTGTTTAATCAGCCTGTTTTTATAAAGTATGTTTTACCGGGAGAAGTGAAAGCAGGGTTCTTTTATCAATACGATTGGATGCTCAAACAGCGGTTTAAAAAGGAACTTGCTACTATGAATGATAGCACTAAAGTAGCTTTCACCGGAAAAAAAGTGTTGCAGTTAAGCCCTTATGCGCCCCTCCGGGAACTGGTGCAGTACTGGTATATAAAGGAGGTGTATTTTTCTTGTCTGCAAAAAAATTACTCCACAGAGCAGCTGGGCGCGGCCCGCAAACTGGCGATGGCAGCAACGGTACCTGTTAAAGATACCGCTCTCCAAAATCGTTTGCAACAGCAAATCAACACCATGGGCAATGTGCTGCCAGGCTCGCCCGGACTCAACTTCGCCCTCGAAGATCACACCGGTAAAATCTGGCATTTCAGCGACCTCAAAGGAAAAGTAGTATACGTAGATGTATGGACTACCTGGTGCGGTCCCTGTCGCATGGAGGCGCCACTCTTTGAAAAAATGGCCGCCGACTATGCAGGTAAAGACATTGTGTTTTTAGGCATTTCGGCAGATAGACCTAAAGATAAAGCTACCTGGGTGGAAATGGCCGGCCACAAACAAACCCTGCAACTGTATTCCGGCGAAAAAACGGCCTTCATGCAGTATTACCAGGTGCCCGGTTATCCAACCTTCCTGCTCTTCGATAAAGAAGGAAAAGTAGTTACCGCAAATGCGCCAAGACCCAGTGCAGAAGAAGCACTCAAAGAAGCAATAAATAAATTATTATAAGCAGTTGATAGGGGTAGTGCAATTGCAGCAGCGTCCTGCTTAAAAGAGGGATCACCTCTTCCTTCCGCCATAGGTTTTCTTTAAATGGGCTGTTTCTTCATATGATGAGTGCAGCCCATTTTTTATTTTTTGTCTTCCCCAGG
>NZ_DATCVJ010000081.1:0-3157 GCF_036566945.1 Chitinophaga sp.
TCTTCCAGTCTTACAAACTCCACATAACGATTCTTGATCTTACGGGATTTAAACCAGACGATCATCACCAGGAACAATGCGCCAGCCACGATCACGGTCACATAACCTCCGTGCATAAATTTCACCACATTGGCAAACAGGAAGGAGAATTCTATTGTGAAATAGACGACCAGGTATAATAATATCCACCCGACCCATACCCGCTTCGTGTACAGATAAAAAGCAAAGAGGCAGGAGGTCATGAGCATACAAATAGTAATCGATAAGCCATAGGCCGCCTCCATATTAGAAGATTCCTGGAAGATCATTACGATAGCAGCACAACCTACAAACAGCATCGTGTTGATACCGGGAATATAGAGTTGACCTCTCATTTCTGTAGGATAGTTTACCCGCATTTTAGGCCACAGATTCAGTCGCATGGCTTCCGCGATGAGGGTAAAGGAACCGGATATCAATGCCTGACTGGCGATAACAGATGCCAGTGTGGCGATTAATACACCAAAAATGATGAACCATTCCGGCATAATGGTAAAGAACGGATTCTGGTCTTTTGGGAGAATCTGACCTTTTTGTGTCAGCAGCCATGCGCCCTGTCCCAGGTAATTCAAAATAAGGCAGGATTTAACGAAAATCCAGGAAATCCTGATGTTTCCCCTGCCGCAGTGTCCAAGGTCTGAATACAGCGCCTCTGCCCCTGTAGTACACAGAAATACGGCACCGAGGATCAGGAACCCTTTCGGATAAGTTGTTAAGAGTTCAATAGCATAATGGGGACTAAAGGCTTTAAAGATGCTAAGATCATCGGCAATGTGTGAAATACCAAGGATACCAAGCATCGAAAACCATAGTACCATGATGGGTCCAAACATGCGACCAATAGAAACGGTACCAAACTGTTGCATCACGAAGAGACCTGTAATAATGGTCAGTACTATTTTTACAATAGTAATCTGTCCGAGATCTTTGAAAACGTCCAGCGTTCTTAAACCTTCAATGGCGGAGGTGACAGTGATGGGAGGTGTAATAATACCATCTGCAAGCAGGGCAGCGCCGCCGATCATACCGAATATGACGGTCCATCTGGCATGGCGTCTTACGAGTGCATACAGTGAAAAGATACCACCTTCCCCTTTATTATCTGCCCGTAGGGTCAGAATGACGTACTTAACGGTGGTTTGCAGGGTTAGCGTCCATATAATACAGGAGATACCACCTATCACCAGCAGATCGCTGATGGGGTTGCCCCCTACGATGGCCTTGAAAACATAAAGTGGAGATGTTCCGATGTCGCCGTAGATAATACCGAGCGCTACTACGAGACCTGCCAGGGAGACCCTGTTAATGTTTATTCCCACGTAATAATAAGTTGGTTAAAAAGCCTTCAAAATTAGGGGTAAATATTGACACTCCAACAATAATTCGTAACGGAGTGTTTAGCGAATAAAAAAATCCCCACCCGAATGAACGGGCGGGGATTTTTTTAGTTATCATCTTAATGAGTGATACTGATTAGTTAGCAGGAGCTAAATCAACAGTGCCAGACTCACCAGGAGTGTTTTGTTTGATGAAACGACCGCGGTCGATTCCTTGTTTGTCAGCCAGGTAGTCGATAACTGAATCAACACGACGGCTGCTCAGATCAACACCACCTTTTTTACCTTTCGCACCTGCGTGACCTGTTACCAGGACGTTGCAAGATGGGTTAGATTTCAGGGTAGCTGCAACTGAAGCCAGGATAGCTTCCTGATCGCTACCAACTTTGGTAGAAGAACCTTTGAAGGAAACGCTTGGCAGAACCAGGCTAGCGCAAGTTGTTTCAACACGGTTCTTGCAGCATTCTGGATCTGGGCATTTACCAACGCCATCAGCATCAACTGGTTGGCAGTAAGTAGGCGTGATCAGTTGTTTGTCTTTGAAATCAGGAACGCCATCACCATCAGAATCTTTAGCAACACCGTGAGAATCAACTGGTGCACCTGCTGGGGTGTTAGGTTCGCGATCGAATTGGTCAGTTACGCCATCACCATCAGCATCAGGCAGAACCGGAGCTGGGATCTTCATGTGACGTGGGTTGCTCAGCTCGCTGTAAGCGTATTCCAGTGGGTTAATCCACCATAATGGCTGTACACGTTTAGCTGGGTTACCCAGGTTGAAGTTCAGACGTAAGCTGGTGTAAGAGTAGAAATCTTTAGAAGAACCATAAGGGTTAGCATATCCATCCAGATATGCATCAAATGGCATGGTGATTTTCTCTTCAATACCAATGTTGAAACGTTTGGAAACTTTAAACGCTACACCAGTACCAAGATCCAGTGCGTGACGGAGTAATTGGTTGTCATCGTTACGACCAATGGAAGTTCTGTTTCCTTGTGAAGGAGCATTCTGTTCGTACTTTTTGTCCTGAACACTTTTGATATAATCTTTAATATCAGAACGTTTGCCAGTCAGTCTAGCTTGATCATAAGCATAACCATTGCCATTGCCATCTAATGCGTCAACATCAACATCAGCCATTACAATAGAGTACCCTGCCAGTAAATACCAGTTAACTTTAGGTTCAGCTCTGTAGAACAGGATGTTGCTCAAAGAAGCAATCACGTCCAAAGACAACTGATGATTCTGAGATTTGTAGTTAGGAATGATGAAGCCGCCGTTTCTAGCTGCGGTTGCTGCCCATGGATTGCCATTTGCGGAAATAGAAGGACGCAGCTTGTAATCCTGACCTTTATCAATGGAACCGATGTACTCAGCTCTCAGGGAGAAAGTGTGACCCAGTGCTTTTCTCAGGGAGATACCGCCACCGAAGCCTGGTTGAGCAGGAACAGTTCCGCTGATCAGGTGTAAACCACCACTAAAACCCAGTTCCCACATATCTCTCGGTTTCGCCGGGAAATTCGATTGGTGGTTCGTGAAGTTATTTTGTTGTACCATACGCTTGCTAGACACTTTGGTGCTATCCAGAGCATCATAGCCGGTTGGTTGAACCTGTGCAAAACTAGAAGATGCTGATAGTAAACCCACAGCGCCTGCCAGTAATAAGTACTTTTTGCTTGCCATAATTGTTTTTTTTATTAAAAACTGTTAAAAATTTACTAATAACCCGTTTTTTACCTAGCAAAGGTAAATATCATAAATGAATATACAAATTTTTCTT
>NZ_DATCVJ010000082.1:0-3060 GCF_036566945.1 Chitinophaga sp.
TTTTGTCTTACTCAGGATTATACTGATTTAGATGATTTTCCGGATTTTTACTTTTAAGATTATAAAAGATGAGGGAAGATATTAGCGAATTTATCCGCTGTTATCTTCCCTCATCTTTTTAAATTATCAAAATCAAAAAAAGTAAAAATCCGGAAAATCATCTAAATCAGTATAATCCTGAGTAAGACAAAAAATCGCCTGTTTATGTTTCATTAACACTTGCCTTAAAAACGGTTGCTACCTTTGTTTCCGATGATAGCCATTAGTTAACCCGGACTATCTGCTGATTTTTATTGTTAAACCCAACTCCCGGATGAAACAGTTTTTGTTGACCCTTATATCCACGTGGTGGATCTCGTTGCTATCTGCGCAACCTTTGCTAATGCCTGTTGGAAAAAATACCGGTATTGGCAGTTATAGCCGTCATTTTCAGAATGTCATTGCTGCATGGACCAACCCTGCTGGTTTATCCTGTTTGCCGGAATTAAGCGCCGGTATTTATTCAGAGAACAGGTTCCTGTTGAAGGAGGCTGCTATGTATGCGGTGATGATCGCCATACCTGTATCTGCCGGCGCCTTTGGCGGCAGTATCGCCCGTTTGGGTAACAGCGCCTGGCATCAGCAACAGCTCAGTGGCGCTTATGGGCGTACCCTGGGTAATAAGCTGGGCATAGGGGTGCAGTTTAATTATGAAACAACGGCAGTACAGGGACTACCCAATGTCAGTGCTGTTAGTTTTGATGGAGGCATACTATGGCATTGCAGTGAGAAACTGCATACAGGATTCCAGATTCGTAAGTCGGCCCATGAACCCGTGATGTACAGCGGTGGCGCCGGTTTCGAAGCATCCCGCGATTTTTTATTAACTGCCGGTGTGATTAGTATTGGCAGGATGACCAGCATGAAAGCCGCTGCGTATTACCGGATCGTGCGCGCCCTGGCGCTGGAAATAGGCATGGCATCAAGCCCTGCATATAATACCGCCGCGGTCATATTCTACCTGCGTTCTCTGCGCATAGATATTGCCGCCGGATTTCATCCACAGTTAGGTATCACTCCTTCAACCTCGCTGATATGGCAACCAGCTACACCACCAGCTACAGAATAATTTGTTGTGCGCTGCTGCTATGTCTGTGCAGGGAAACAAAAGCCCGGCAACAGGAAGAATCTTTGCCGGCAGTGATGGAAAATAACCTGGAGAAAGAAACGGCCGGCACAGAAAGCGTATCGGAAGACGATACACAATGGCAGCAACTGAATGCACTCAGCAGGCATAAAATCCAGCTGAATACTGCGGATGAAGCGACGCTGCAGTCTATTGGTTTGCTGACACCATTACAGATCAGTAATTTTTTGCAATACCGTTTGTTGCTGGGCGATTTATTGAGTATCTATGAATTGCAGGCGGTGCCTGGCTTTGAGCCGGATGTAATCCGGCGCCTGCTGCCTTATGTCATGGTAGGCAACGACCTGTCGCCACATTATACCCTACACGATTATCTGCATAAAGGAGATCATACATTCCTGCTGCGTTATGCACGGCCGCTGGAAAAAGCAAAAGGATATCTGCATACAGACAGTACGCTTCCTGCTTATAGAGGGAGTCCGGAGAAATTGTTTATGCGTTACCGCTATAGTTTTCCCCGATATATCAGCTGGGGTGTGGTGATGGAAAAAGATGCCGGCGAAGCGATTTTTAGAGGCGCCCAACAACAAGGTTTTGATTTTTACAGCGCCCATCTTTTTATCAGGAATTACCGGAAGATAAAAGCATTTGCCTTAGGGGATTACACCGTCAATCTCGGGCAGGGCCTGTTGAATTGGCAATCACAGGCCTATGACAAAGGGGCGGCCGTGATGCAGGTAAAACGGGAGGGAGAAGTACTGCGGCCCTACACTTCTCCGGGAGAGTTTTATTTTTTCAGAGGCGCTGCTATCACGCTGCAGCAAAAACATTGGGAACTTACCGCATTTGCTTCCTGGCGCAAACAGGATGGCAGTACAGATACTTTAATGGAGGAAGTGATTGCTGCCAGCGTGATCAGCAGCGGCTATCACCGCACGGCTACTGAAATAGACAAACGTGGTCTTGTACAACTATGGAGTGCAGGTGGCAATATCCGATATACCACCCATCGCTGGCAACTGGGCGGCAATATAATTAGTCATCGTTTTGCACCGGCTTTGCAGAAAGAGATCGCACCTTATAATCAATTCGACTTTAATGGCCAACAGCTGTCGGCAGGAAGCATAGACTATGCCGGTAGCTGGAAAAATGTTCACCTGTTTGGCGAGGCGGCAGCAAGCGATAACGGTAAGCTGGCTATTATGCAGGGATTGCTTACCAGCGTGGCGCCATCTGTGGATATTGCTCTCGTATACCGTTACTATGATAGGGCTTATCAATCGCTGTTTGCCAAAGGCTTTGGTGACGGCTATCGTACTGCCAATGAAAATGGAATGTATATGGCAGTAACGTTTAAAATAAATGCCCGTTGCAAGCTGGATGCCTATGCAGATTTTTTTCGTTTCCCCTGGCTGAAGTATCGTATCAATGCACCTTCTGACGGCAGGGACTTTTTTGTGCAGGGTAGTTATACGCCGAATAAAAAAACGACTTTGTTGTTGCGGTATAATTACCGTCAATCCGGCGAAAATGCCTTGCTCCCGGATAATCCGATCAAAGTACCGGAGCTAATAACTGCTACGCATATACGTTTTCAATGGAGCTGGCAAAAAAGTAAACAGCTAACTACTAAAGCGCGATTCGAATATAGTAGTTATCGGTCTGCTGCGAATATACAGCATGGATGGATGATTTATCTGGACGCAGGATATCATTTTAAACGTTTACCCTTTACCGTTAGCGGAAGGTTAGCCCGTTTTCAAACCAGTAGTTACGACTCCCGTATTTATGCTGTTGAAAGCAGCGTGTTGTATGAAAACGCGGTATCCCAGCTCTATGGCCTTGGATGGCAGTATTACGTAAATGTAAAATGGAAAATCAATCAACGAATATCAGCATGGGCGCGTTTTCATCAAACAATTTATCCGGGAACA
>NZ_DATCVJ010000083.1:0-16517 GCF_036566945.1 Chitinophaga sp.
TTGATCCGTGCATAAAGGTTCCGTTAACACTATCACGTTTCGCGACTGATAATTATCCGTCTTCCTGTAAACTTCTTTTCCTTTCGCATCTTCAATGGTGTAATTCCTTACACAAAATGGCATTACATGCTCCGGATGCCCCATGAGCACCGTTTCCATTGGATGATCAAAATCGGTATCGAAATACAGTTCTATGCGGGAGATGGTTTGTGGCTTCTCCCACCGCAACGTGAGAGCAGGTTGTGGGTCCGCCAGATCCGCTACCCAGGCATTTGGCTGGTTGGTAGGCCGGTCATTGCCATTTTTAATATTTTCAGGACCAAACACCGTTAATGGTTCCGCCATTTCAAATGCCAGGTTTTGTCCCAGTGGCCGGCGTTCAGGACACCAGAATTCAAATGCCTCCATACCAATTCCGGGTGGTGGATCCTGCCGGCCATAGTTGGATACTGCTACATTAATCAGGTTAAAAACCGATAGCATTCCGGTGAGCCGATGCCTGGAATAATACAGGGAAACATGCGGATTTTTTTCGAACGTGATAAATACATAAGTATCTTTTTCCAGCACGGCATCAAAAGTAAGTGGCAGACTATTGTATCCGGGTTCAATAAATACTACATGCTGATCGAGGGTGACCTCAGGTGTATAATTACCAGGATCGCTGCTGATGCGTAGTGAAACCGTCAGTTCTGATACTACATCGGATGTTGCATAAAATGTAAATTTCGGCACCTTCCCCGCTTTCAGCGGCACCATCTGTGCTACAGACTGATCAATCGGACGGCGTACATCGTGTTTCTCCAGCCCTGCAGGCCCCCATTTGCTGCTGGCCTGCACACTCGCCAGCTGTACAAGATCACGCGTATCCAGTCGCGCTATTTTAGGAATATAACAACCCCGTTCCAACAGTAATTGCTGTAAGGTGGCCATATGTCCTTGTTCCAACAGCTGCCGTGGCTGTAATTTTAAGCGGTTGCACAAGGCCGCAGCTGTGCCCACCGCCTGTGCTGCTGCCGCAGCCGTGGCCATTACGCGGGTGGAGCCAAATGCCACATGCGTAGCACTGATAATGAGGCCTGCCACAAAAAGATTTTTAATATTGCGGCTGTATAGTGAGCGATAAGGGATCTGGTAAATGCCTTTGCTATGCCATTGATTACAGCCGGGCTTTTCACTGAATACACCATCGGCCGGATGAAGGTCTATGCTCCATCCTCCAAAAGAAACAGCATCTTCATGTTCCTGTTGTTCCACAATATCCTGTTGCCGGATCATATATTCTCCTTCAAAGCGGCGGCTTTCCCGCTTGCCTGGTATATGCCCCACCCATTCAAGGGTAAGAGTGGACGCTTCCGGAAAATTCCCGGAATTTTTGACGTAGTCCCATACCCCGTATACCACTTTCCATAATTCCCATTTAATGTTTTCTGTCTCTGCCACCGTATCCAATCGACCACCAAATTCTATCCACCAGAGCTTACAACCGAAATCCTTTGCATTAAAAGAGCGATAACGCGGAATATCCGTAATGTTCTTCAATGCAAATGATGGCGGCACATATTTAACTGGTTTGCCAGTGTCTTTGGAATAAAAGTAAAGACTGTGTCCCAGGAGTTCTCCGTATTCTTCTGTTGGTGCGAAATGTTCTCCAAACTCTTCTTTTGATTCGGCGCCAATGCGAAATGCAGCGCCAGCCAAAAAACCAACGATACCATCACCGGAAGCATCGATAAACATTTTACCCTCGAGTAAGTACCGTTGCTGATTCTGACTACAAAAAGCATCCAGACTATAAATGGTGTCTGCATCCAGTTTTTGCAAATCAAATACGGCGGTATTCAGCAACAAAGTAATATTACTTTCCTCTGCTACTTTTTCAAGCAGGATAGTATCCAGAATAAGCGGATTTCCTTCGGGGTTACGGTACATATTTTCCACCAGGATTTCCTCCACAATACCGCCTTCCCGTGACCAGCGGTTATTATTTCCCATGTGAGAAGTAGCCCCGAGTACCCATAGCCGTACCTCACTGGAAGCATTTCCTCCCAGCACGGGCCTGTCTTGTACCAATACTACCTGCTGTCCTTCCCTTGCAGCCGCCAGAGCGGCACAAACACCTGAAAGTCCACCACCTGTTACCACTACATCCACCTTCATTTTCACCACATTCAGGTGTCTGTAGTCCTGTTCCCTGCTAACCTGCATTTTTTATGATATTTAGATTCATTGAAATAAAATTCATCTTCCCCTATGTGTACCTAGTATCCAGTGTTTTGAGTGAGATTAGGATTATTGGCGATATCTGAATATGGAATAGGTAATAAATTCATGTTGTCATTAACATAACTGAATTCACTTTCAGGCTGATTATGCACGCCGGCGGCCCGGCCACCAATCAACTGTTGAAAGTTAGCATACCCACCTTCTGTATTATTTTTTGTATCCACTTTTGTTACGGAAGTAGTGAGGTCTCTTTTCCTTTTGCTTTCATAACCAATTACAACAAAATCATTGAGGTCAGCCACGGCTGGCTGGAGATAAATAGTGGCTGGTAGCCTGGAAGCGGGGTATTCCAAATGCTTATATCCGACAAAAGTGATCACCAGCACATCTGTTGGATTTGCAGTAATGGAAAACACACCGCTGCCATTGGTGGTGGTTCCCTGTTTTGTGCCCTTCACGAGTATGGATACAGATTCAGCCGGGTCACCCGTTTCCAGTTTGATCTTTGCAGTGGTCGTAATTTTTTGCGCTTGCGCGATAGATGATAGGAATAAGCAGACAATCATTGTCAATGCCTGCAGGATTTTTTTTTGCATATCA
Organism: Chitinophaga sp.; assembly: GCF_036566945.1. GTDB lineage: Bacteria > Bacteroidota > Bacteroidia > Chitinophagales > Chitinophagaceae > Chitinophaga. The sequence goes on from NZ_DATCVJ010000083.1 coordinate 2,827, forward strand.
ATTTTTTTGGTTGACAGTCCGGTAGCCCATTCCTCCGGATACTGACAATGTTTCATAAAAGCGTGGAAGAATTAAATATTTTTCAAAACGTGTTTACTCTTCAATCGTGGTATTTGTTCTTCGAAACTAATGCAAATCCTTACTGATTCAACGTTTACGGAAATTTTGTTAACGGGAACGTTCCCGTTGATCTTTTGCCGTTGTTGATCGGCGACTGCCCGAAAGCAGCCACCGTCAAAAACGGAATGTAGCATAGGATATATAGGCGCTTGAACGTCATTGTTGAAAAATTTATCGTTCACCGTATCCGTTGTATGCACCAATATTGGGTAGTCCTGTGGTTGAAACAGGATTGCCCCAATAATCCCGGGAAACCGTTATTGGATATAACTTTCTCCTTCCTGAGTGCTGGCGAACCTTTTTTCAGTTTATATCCATCCACCTTGCCAAAATGGATATTTCCGCATTCACCCGGCTAATACCAGACCATGGCCTATCCATATTATTACCATCATTGGCGTCATTACCTGCTGTATTGTCTACGTAATACGTAGTTCGCTTAAGTGACGGCCCGGATGGCGACAAAGACGGCTGCGCATGGCTCACCTGCAGGCATAGCAAGGCCGCAAGGGTAAATATCCCTTTGTACATAGCATGAAATAAATTAGTGATAAATAATGTTAGGACATCGGTTGTCAAGGCCGTGTCCTTATTTGGCTGACACGTTATTCCAATATTTTCTCCAAAATTGTATATCCTCCCGGCTTAATCAAGGCCATATTGGCTTTCCCTTCTTTTAACCGGATGGTCCACTCCTGAAACTCTCCGGGCTTTAAATATTTTACATGAAAACTTTCTCCATTGCACAACAGGCTGTATGCATTTAACGCATAGCCAGGGAAATCTCTGCGTACGGTGAGTCTTATGGTGGCTGTATTTCCTTCTTTCCCGGTCATGGCAATTACCGCGGGTGACATTTCTTCCTGCCAGACTTTATAGAGCGGCCGTTCCTTTCTATCCAATGTAACCAGTCCCCATGGCCGGCTGCCATCGGCTGCACTACCGGGGAACCGGCTTAAATAATCGTTGAAGGTCCATACAGAAGCTCCTATTACGTAACTGCATTGCCTGAAATCGGCCATTGCTTTTTTGAAAAGAATGATACGCTCCTCTTCTGAAGTTACCTGATCTGCTCTCCAGCCAAATTCGCTGATATAAACGGGTTTATCCGGATATAATTCGTGAATATGTTGTAAGGCTTTCGCATAATTGCCGTAAATATTTGTACTGATGAAATCAACATATTGGGATGCTTCTTCTTCCGGTTTTTTTACCAGGCTACTTTGGACCCTGTTGCTGGCAAAGGTAATCAGGCGGGTGGAATCGATGTTACGAACGAACGTCCGCATATCCCGCACCCATGCTTTGCCCTCTTCCGTTTGTGATTGAAACTCATTGCCGAGGCTATACGCTATCACCGAGGGATGATTCCAATCGCGTGTGATCATTTCCTGCATCTGCGATCTGTAGTTTTGTCGCATCATGCTATCGTTCATTTGCTTCGGCGTCATTTGCCAGTTACCTGCTTCCGTAATAATAAGTAAACCTAATTCATCTGCTTTATTGAGCAAATCTGTCGAAACCGCGTAATGACTGATACGCGAGAGTTCCATGCTGCCACGCTTGATCAGCAACATATCTCGCTCCAGTACCGCCTTCGGATCCATAGAACCAAATCCGGGATAGTCCAGCGGACGGTTACATCCCGCCATCTTAACAGCGATACCATTTAATAACAGGCTGGTACCCCGTACTTCCACCTTACGTATGCCAAATCGGGTGGTGAAAGTATCCGTGCCGCAGGAAATATCCGTGCTATATAATTCCGGCGTGTCCTGGCTCCATAATTTCACCTGCTTAGCGGGCAAAGTGGCCAACAACATCACCAATACTGTTTCACCTGCCGGGATAGTCACCTGCTTTGGTTTGAAGCGGAGATGCTGCCGGGTATCTTTTTCCTGGTAAACAGTAGCACCTACCTGTGTCGTGATTTTTTCAGCCGCACTATTTCTTACCCATGTATTAATTTGTATGGTAGCAGATCCTTTTACCAGATCAGGATCAGCAATGATTTTTGCATTGCTGATATCAACAGCGGGCTTAATCAGCAATTGCACCGGCCGGGTAATACCTCCATAGTTGATCCAGGGATATACCTGCGATGCATTAACAGGTTCATAGGCCACGCTTGTTTTAGCACCGGGAATAGTGGTCGTATCCCATTCGTTGTTTACCTGAACAGTAAGAATATTATCTTTCTGCAGCAATGAGGTGATATCTGTTTCAAACGGCGTATATCCTCCTTCATGATATACCACACGCTTACCGTTGACCCAAACTTTTGCTTTATAAAATATAGCGTCAAACTTTAACCAGACGCGATGTCCCGAAGGAACTGTTGTTTTGAATTTTTTAAAATACCACACTGTTCCTGTATAAAAAGCGTAGCGCGGATCAGTGCTGAAGCAGTGAGGTACGCTTACTTTATCGAACCCGTCGGCGTGAAACGAAGTATCGAACCATTGATTTACTTCTCCTATCTTAATCGGATCCATAGCAAAAGTCCATCTACCATTTAAATCCACCACCGAACGTTGTGCCGTTAAATTCAATGACAGACATAGACACAGCAATAAGGGAGATAATTTCATAAAGTCGACAATTGTTCGTTTCATTAGTTAGTTGATAAAGCGTACTAACAGGCGACGTTGGCCATCAGACAAAAGTGTTGCATTCTGGAATTAAAAACTATAGTGCTTTGTACTAACAACTACTACACAAATGTAATCAACCGAAAAGCAATTTATAGTAAACAGTAATAATTAGGACCGGGAACGGTTGCAGTGTTCCGGTCCAATTCAAGTATGCTGTCTGCTTTCCGTAGCGAGGCAGACAGCATTCCGTTGCCGTCCTTACCAGTCATCAGTTCGGAAGGGAGCAACAGGCAATCCGAAAGTATTATATACATTACCAACTCCCCAATCTTTAAAGGCATACCTCACTGCAACCGGTTTGGCTACCTGGTCGCTTCTTACCTGTACGGTATTATTCCAGATTCTGGCAGTTGCCGGATGGAAAAATTTATCCGCTCCGGCAATTTCGAATCCTGTTATTTCACGGTCGTAAGCGGTAAAGCCCTGCGGTGTATCCTTAAACGTTAGGGTCACCTGATCGCCTGCAACTGTCATTTCCTGGTATAAGGGACTTTGATAGGCGATACCTTTTTTCTGATAAGTATGTCCCAAAGCCCAATAAAGCAATCTTTTGCTGATCGTAGTTTTATCAGATGGGTGAATGTTTAACTCCTCACCCACATCTGTCGTTACAATCATTCCTGTATTGGGGATTTCAAATTGGGCCTGTTGTTGCTTTTCCCGCAAATATGGAACAGAATCCCCACCTTTAGGATTTCTATAGGGAGCGATCTGAACATAGTAAAATGGAATGGTATCTCTTTTCCAGCTTTCCCGCCAGCTGGCCACCATCGATTTCATCAACTGATCATAATTAGCCGGTTGGCGGATATTCGCTTCGCCCTGGTACCAAAGAAAACCCTGAATTCCAAAGCCTGTTATAGGAGCGATCATACCATTAAAAAGCGCCGTTGGCTGATAAGGACCTATTTGGGAATTTGGTGCTGGCAGCTTCACGGCAGGAAAATGGGCAAGAGCGCTGTTGGGCATCCAGGATTCAATGCGGGTGCCTCCCCAGTCGGCCTCAATAATACCCACCGGCACTTTTAATATTTCCTGCAGCAACATACCATACTGAAATGCCACAGCACTGAAAGTAAAGGCGCTTTCAGGCGAGGAAACTTTCCAGGGGCCTGTGCAATCCGTTAAGGGGGTATCCGATACGGCATGCTGTACCTGGAACAGGCGTAGCTTTTGATTATCTGCTTTGACTAACACGTCACTGGAATTTAAAGTAGGAATACTTTTAAATCCCCTCATCGGCATTTCCATATTCGATTGGCCGGAGCATACCCAAACTTCTCCGATCAAAATATCCGTCAAGGTGATGGGTATTCCGTCGCTCAATGTTATTGTGTAAGGACCGCCCGCATCTGGCGTTTGCACCATCAGACGCCATTTACCGTCTGCGTCTGCCTTTGCCCTGTAAACTTTTTTATTCCAGGAAGTGGTGACTTTTATTGTAGCATTTGCGTTGGCATTTCCCCATAGTGGCACATTGCTTTTTTGCTGTAACACCATATTGTTAGCAAGAATTGCAGGCAGCACTATTTTCGCTGATACTTCGCAGGCGAAACAACTCAATACCACAAGAAGAATTATTCTCAGTTTTAGTATAGACATGTATATTATAAATTTATTTTTCAAAGAAGCGCCTCCAGGATGATTCCCGAAAGCGCTTTCTATTTTTTTGATCATTCCATATTTTAACACCACCAGATAGCTGCATTCATACAAACCTTATAGCCCGGGAGCCAGCATTATAAAGCGGGCGGCGGGTTACCGGGCAATGTAAAAGCAACGGCATCTGCACGGGCACTGGTTCCCGTTGTATTATTATAATTACGAACATACCCGGTGGTACCAGCAGCAAAACGATAATTTCCTAAAAATACCCATCCGGAACTGCCCGTTGTATAATTTATATATTTAGTAGTGGTGCCACCGTTATATTTAATAACAATTTTGGCATTAGGATCGGAAGTGGGATGAACTATCTTGTAGATATACACGTCATTATATGCTAGAATTGGCATAGTGGGCTGCCATTGTGCATATGCTGCACCATTTGTGCTGCAAATCCTGTTTAGCGGCTTCTTTATATTCCGTTCCAACGGTTTCCCACGTACTGATACCCATACCATGCGTCCAAAAAGACTCGTGAAGCCCTGTAGCGCCATGATAGAATTTAATGCGGGCCTCATAATAGCCGTATCCGAATGCTTTTGAAGTGATCGCTCCGCCTCCACTGATATCATTAATACCGTCGTTATTCCAGTCCACATCATTGCGATACGCAATATTGAGATAGCCAATGCCATCCTGCGTCACTACCGAAACATTCTCCCGCCTGTTATAACCTCCGGCATAATTCCCCGTTTCCCTGTAATACCATGCAGCGGGATTCAATGCATTACTATTAAACTCCTCTGCATAGGCAAGTGTATAACCTGCAGGGATATTCGTACTCAAAACTGACTGTGTGATAACTTTAGCATTACCATTCAACGGTAGTGCATTCTCTGAAGTTAAAAATTCTCTTTTACATGAAAGGGTAAGCAATGCCAGGATTGCTAAAGTGGATAAAGAAAAAATTTTCATAATCGTGGGTGTTAGATACTACGATATAAACGCATCGTAGTGGTGAACAATAAGAAATAGCTATGGCAAAACAAGATGAGCATCTGGTGGTGTTATGGCGATAGCATCTGCAATTGTATTCCGGCCTGGTGTATTTGAATAATTCCGGATATAGTTTGTATCTCCCTTAATAAGTTTATAAGTACCCAGCAATACCCAACCCGGTTTGCCGGTAGAATAATCAAGGTATTTTGTTGATATGCCATCGGCATATTTAATTTCTATTTTAGCATGATTGTCGGCGTCTTTTGCAACAGGTTTATAGATATACACATCATAGCTCCCTGTAGCCGGTATGTGGGGGGATACCATCGGTTTTCTCGTTGTCGTAAATACCATCATACACGATCCAGTTATTTACAGATTCAGAAGGTTTACCGCCAAATTCAAAACAATACCATCCCTGGTAACCACTGATACATTCTCTCTGCGATTAAATCCGCCGGCAGATTTAGTTGCTGAATGCCTGTAATACCAGCTTGATTTATTTAATGAATTATCGTTAAAATTTTCTTCGTAGGCCAGCTTATAACCCGGAGGAATCGCCGTTAACGACGGTAATTCTTTCGTTGTGACATTACCGGATATTTGTGAAATACTGGCGCTTTGGGCAATGACTTTTCCTGAATAAGTAATTACTGCGCTAATTGGCAACGCACAAAAGAAGAATCGAAATTTTATGTTCATTTGGTTGCGTGTAAAATGAGGATAGAATAATTTTTATTCTTACACCCTGAATTAATAATGCTGATTCGCACCTATGCGAAATGGATTTTTCTAAAAACGGGAATTTGTATTCTACTCGGCGCCTTGCTTAGTTCAAAATTAATCTAAAGGTTCGCCGATTCATCATTTCACCGCATTTCCGCCTCGGGAACGTTCCCACTGCAACATTTATCGATATCCCTCCATACACGTCCAAATGCGTGTCCAGGCAAGATTAATTCATTACATTTTCACCAATTCTATACAATTCTTAACCCATGATTGCTAGTACTATTCTCTTTGCATATTTTCGTCAGCAGGAAAAACATCAGGAAAAGCCTTCTCTTAAGGGATAAAGCGTCATTCAGAAACAATTTATTTTACACAACAAATCATATGCACATTTCAGCAGCAGCAAAACAATATTTACTCCTTATTCTGGCCATCGCCTCCTTTAAAATAAGCCGGAGCCAAACGATTCCCATTACAACGCATCACACGGCTATTGTTTTTGAAATAGATACTAACAAACAGGTGCAGCAAATATACCTGGGTCCCAGGCTAAGTAAAACATCCGTATACCGGGATGTAAATCCGGACTACCGCAATGAAAATTCAACACTGAATACGGCTTATACTACTGGTGGCTCCACTTACCTGAACGAACCAGCCATTGAAGTGCAGCATGCAGATGGAAATATGTCATTGGTGTTAAACTATGTTTCTCATCAGTCTAAAAATTTATCCGCAGATATCATACAAACAGATATCCAATTACAAGATCCGGCTTACCCATTTTTTGTAACACTGCACTATAAAGCTTTTCAGGCAGAAGATATTATCGATACCTGGACGACCATTTCACATGGTGAGGAGGACAAAGTAGTACTCAACCGGTATGCGTCTGCTTTTATCAACATTTTATGGCCCCGGAATTATCTTACCCATTTTTATGGTGAGTACGAAAAAGAAATGGAAATGCACCAATCGTTACTACAGCCTGGCATATTTAGTATACAGTCTAAATTGGGAGTACGTACTGCCTGCAACTACAATCCTTCTTTTTTCATTTCGCCGGTAAAAGATGTTACGGAAAATTCCGGAGAAGTTTTTGCCGGAACGCTTGCCTATAGCGGAAATTTCAATATTCAGTTTGAAACGTTGAAACTGAATATTGATATGGGGAATACCTTAAAAATTATACCGGGCATCAATGCTTACGCTTCCGCCTACACATTAAAACCAAAAGAACAATTCGAGACGCCGCATTTCATTTTCACTTATTCTAATAATGGCACCGGTCAGGTAAGCCGTAATTTTCATCGCTGGGCCATCGATTATGGTATCTGGAACGGGCGACAAAAACGATCAACGCTCCTCAACAATTGGGAGGCTACTTATTTTGACTTCAACCAGGATACGATTGTCAATCTTTTTGACGACGCCAGGAAATTAGGAGTTGATTTGTTTTTGCTGGATGATGGCTGGTTTGGAAATAAATACCCACGTGATAATTCACGCGCCGGACTGGGTGACTGGCAGGCTAATAAAAAGAAATTACCCGGAGGTATCGGGCACCTGGTAAAGGAAGCCACCAGCAACGGCCTTCAGTTTGGTATATGGATTGAGCCTGAAATGGTGAATCCTAAAAGTGAATTGTTTGAGCAGCATCCGGATTGGGTCATGATGGCCCCTAACCGCCCGCAGCATTTGTACCGTACACAATTGGTACTGGACCTGGTTAATCCGAAAGTACAGGATTATGTATTTGAGGTAGTTGACAACCTGATGAAACAGGCGCCGGGAATTGCCTACATCAAATGGGATTGTAACCGCTCTATGGATAATGCCTATAGTCCTTATTTAAAGAAGGACCAAAACAGTATGTACATCCGTTATACGCAAGCCTGGTACAGCGTACTGGAACGCATTCGCCAAAAATATCCTGATCTCGACATGATGCTTTGCGCCAGTGGCGGAGGTCGGGTAGAGTATGGCGCCATGAAATACTTCCAGGAGTTTTGGCCAAGTGATAATACTTACCCGGTAGATCGGATACGCCTGCAATGGGCCACCTCCTATTTCTATCCCGCCCTCACGGTATGCGCACATGTGACCGCTGCCGGACGCGAGTCACTTAAATATAAAATAGATGTGGCTATGGCGGGCAAACTTGGCTTTGATATTGTCGTAAAAAAGTTGGCAGAACAAGAGCTGGCGCTGGCCCGCACCACCGTAGATAATTATCACCGGCTGCAATCCGTGATCAATTATGGTTCCCTATATCGTCTGGTGTCTCCTTATACTACTAATTTCTCCTCATTGATGTATGTAGACAGTACTCAACGCAAAGCCGTGGTATTTGCCTATAACATGGAAACCATGCAGCAGGATACCTGGCCCGAATGGAAATTCAATGGGCTGGATCCGAATAAAAATTACAGGGTGACAGAAATAAACTTATCGAAAGATGCCAAACCCCAGTTTCCGGAAAGTGGCAGGGTATTCAGTGGAGAAACGCTGATGTCACAGGGATTGAAATGGTATATGAAGAAAATAGAAACCAGTTCTGTGCTGGAACTCGAGGCGATTTAAAATATTTCTGAATAGAAAAGCGCCTCAAAATATCTGATTGGATATTTTGAGACGCTTTTTTATTCAGAAACAAAGTTGATTGGATAGCTACGCCAGCTAGTTCCAGTCTTTATTTTGTTCGAGGTTAGGATTTTTTTCTATTTCTCCTTTAGGTATGGGAAGATAATAGTATTTATCTGTAAACACCCTGGGAGAAGAAGCACCTAAATCGGCTTCTACCCGTTCATATTTATACACACCATTGGTCAGGGTGATCTTCATACCATGAAATACTTTCCCGTTCAGCACATCTTCTGCAATGCGCCACCGGCGAAGATCCCAGTAACGATGGTTTTCAAAGGCCAGCTCAATTTTCCTTTCATGGCGGATCAGGTTGCGCATATCTTCTTTGCCTAACCCATCTTTGATAGCTGGCATGCCGGCGCGTTGCCTTATCTTGTCGATATAGATTTTGGCTTTTGCCGGGCCTTCTGCCTCGTTCACGGCTTCTGCATAATTCAGCATTACTTCGGCCAACCGTAACTCTACCCAGCTTTGTGTGCTGTTAAATATTTTTTCCAGTGGCAGTTTCTCATCCAGGTACTTACGCACATAATAACCTGTTTTGGTACGGTCTTCATTGGAATTGCGGTCTACGATACCATCTGTACCATCCACACGGGTTTGAATGGTACGTCCTTTCCAGCTGGCACCTTCAAAAAGAATGCTGGCATAAAAACGAGGATCACGACCCTGGTATGGATGATTAGGATCATAGCCGGAACCGGGTGTGCTGATCGCTAAACCGGTCACCTTCATCTCGTAATCGTCCACCATTTCCTGCGTAGGCAATGTACAGCTGGTATAGTTTCCCGGATTGTCGAAATAAGGAACATTAATCCCATCGTAAGAGGATGTCTTGGCAGGATCAAGATACTGGATCTCAAAGATGCTTTCTTCGGAGGGGTGTTGCTTGGTAGTGAATAGTCCGCTGTAGTCATCTGATAAATTATAACCACCTTTTTCTATTACTTCCAGGGAGGCAGCAGCAGCGGCAGGCCATTGACCCGCATACAGCAACACTCTTCCCTGCAGGGCTTTGGCGGCCCATTTGGAAGCCAGTCCTCCGGGTGCAGTTGCAGGAAGAAGGTTTGCCGCATCTTCCAGCTCTTTCGTGATAAAAGTGTAAGTATCAGCTTCCGTGGCGCGCTTTACCATCAGATCACTTTCCAGTTCCTGAGGTTCAGTAATAATGGGTACTCCTCCAAAGCGTTTTACCAGTTCAAAATAATAAAACGCCCTTAGAAATTTCACCTGGCCAATCAGGTTATTCTTATCGGCATCCGCCATTTTTACATCCACTATTTTCTTAAAAAATACATTCGCTTTCCGGATACTTTTGTAAGCATTGGTCCAGTTATTCAGCGGTGCATCTACGGAAGAAAAGGCGCCGTTGATAACAGTGCTGTTGGCCCCCAGCCAGGAATAGCTACCCCGGGCTTCATCTGTGATACAGGCCAGCGGCGACGTGTCATCGGAAAGAAGATCAAAGCCAATACCCAGGTTGGCATAAATATCTGCCACATACAGCTGAATGAGCTTAGGGTCTTTCCATATGGTTTCGTCAGAAAGACGATCTACCGGCGTCTGGTCCAGCTTACTGCATCCGGAAAGTCCCCATATAGTGAGGCAACAGATAATATATTGTAAGAAGTACTTTTTCATGATTAATTTTTTCGGTGGCACAATTGGTTTACAGGGTCAGGTTAATACCGAAGTTTACACTTCGCTGCTGCGGGTAATAACCTCTGCTTTCGGTCGGAATTTCCGGATCAATATCTTTCAGACCAGAAATAGTCAACAGATTGGCAGCTGCCACATACACCCGTATTTGTTGCAAACGGGCGCGTTTGAGCAAGTCAGCGGGTAGCGAATAACCTAATACGATGTTCTTCAATTTTACATAGCTGGCATCGCGCAACCAGAAAGAAGACACCTTGCGGTTATTGGCATTTCCACCCGGCACAGGACGTGGATATTTGGCATTGGTATTTTCCGGTGTCCAGTAATCCAACAGAGAGGTGGGTGAATTGGCGCCATTAAAGAACGGAACGGATAGTTCCGGACTCAGATAAGTATTGAAATTTGCAGCGCCCTGCCATAACATGCTACCATCAAAGCCCTTCCAGCTAAAGCCCAGATTCAATCCATAAATCAACTCTGGGATCTGGCTTTTGCCGATGGCTATACGGTCGTTGTCATCCACTTTTCCATTACCATCGATATCGGCATATTTGATATCGCCTGGTTTAACGGGGCCAAATTGCTGCACGGGTGATTTGGAAATTTCATCCTGACTCTGGAAAATGCCGATGGCTTTCAGGCCGGTATACTGATCAAATGGACGACCGGTTTTACGCAAGGCAGGCAGGATATTCGCCGCTTCATCCATATAAATGATTTTGCTGCGCACCGCGGTGAAGGTACCTTTCGCATTGAAGTTTACCTGTCCTATTTTACTTTCATGCCCCAGCTCCAGCTCAAAGCCATGGTTATCTACAATACCGATATTCTGGTCAGGTAATTTTTCGCCAAAAGTACCCGGTACTGCAGCGTTGCGTGGCAGGAGAATGTCCTTCGTACGTTTGTGGAAATAGCCCGCGTCAACTGTCAATGCCCTGTTCCACAACGAGGCTTCTACGCCGAAATCATTGGTAGTAGCTGTTTCCCAGGTGATATTGGCATTTGGATAACCGGTGGTAAAAACACCGTTTACCGGCTTACCATCAACGATGTAGGTAGATGTTATGTCAACCCCATTATCATTCTTTCCATTACCTAAATAGTAGGATGGAATATATTGAAACATACCAACGCGGTCGTTACCCAATTGCCCGTATGATGCTTTCAGTTTCAGGTACTCCACCGCCCGAAAACGCTCTTTGAAGAAATTTTCTTCGGAAACTACCCAACCCGCAGAAACTCCGGGGAAGAAGCCCCAACGTTTATCTTTCGGGAAATTAATAGAACCATCATAACGGAAAGTGGCGGTCAGCAGATATTTATGCATCCAGCCATAGTTAACGCGACCGGCAACGCCGCTACGTCCATCGATACTCGCGGTACCATCATTATTCAAACCGCTTTGTGAACCGGCAAACAGCTGATCCAGGAGCGCGCTGGTATACTGTTCGCGATAAGCCGAAAATATGTCCGAATTATATTTATAGTTTTCCCAAAGCAGGGTAGCATCCACATTATGCTGACCAAAAGTTTGTACATAATTCACAATGGCCTGTGTGGTAATACCCAGGCTCTGTTGGTCCTGCTGGGTGAGGTTAATGCTACCTGATTGTGTGATCTGATCATACTCCTTGCTGGTAGCATTGTAGTTATAATAGTCGTACGGCGTGAGGAAATTTTTGGAGAATTTGTAGCTCTTATCAAAGGCAGCCACTCCCTTTATAGTCAACCCACTGATGCCTGGCACGTCATATTTAAGTGACAGGTTACTTTGAAAAACATTCAATTGTTCATTCCGATAGCCGCTTGACAATGCATCCAGCGTAGCATTAACGCCACCGGTAGATCCACTGGGTAATCCGTTTGGATAAACGGCAGGGTCCATAGGCTTGGCACGCAGGATGGAATTAAAAATACTGCTGGTAGCCACTCCCGGCGCCTGCCGGTTCTCGAAGCGTCCGGCCAGATCCACGCTCACATTCAGGCGACGCCCGATGTTAGCATCTAAATTGGAACGGAAATTATAGCGTTTAAAATCACTTGATTTGAATAAACCTTTCTGGTCCAGGTATCCGAGCGATACAAAGTAGCGGGCCTTTTCGTTTCCACCGCTTACGCTCAGATCGTGTTGCGTTTGCATCGCTGATTTGGCATTCGTTTCCTTCCACCAGTCGGTATTAGCCAGTTTACGCAAAGGATCCGGGTTGTCGCGTACCGTTGCAATGTCTGCATCTGAATAAATGGGGGGTTGTCCGTTGGAACGCAATCCATCATTATACATCTGCATATAGTCTGCACTGTTCAATAATTTGGGATAGCGTGTTGGTTGCTGGATACCTACGAAGCCATTGTAAGAGATAGTGGGTACACCTTTGCTACCACGTTTGGTAGTGACCAGCAATACGCCGTTGGCGGCACGGGCGCCATAAATAGCCGCGGCGGAAGCGTCTTTCAATACGGTCAGGGTTTCAATATCTCCCGGGTTCAGCTGTTCGTAGCTACGGGGAATACCATCCACAATCACCAGCATGGAATTGTCGCCAAAAGTGCTTTTACCTCTGATACTGATACTGGACTGATCCTGTCCGGGTTCACCACTTCTCTGTACCGCAATGATACCGGGTGCTCGTCCTACCAATGAATTGGAAAGGTTAGCGGTGGGCATCTGACGCATTTCCTTACCACTGATAGTGGCTACAGACCCTGTAAGCGTCGCTTTTTTCTGGGTACCATATCCTACTACCACCACTTCATTCAGCCCCTTGGAATTCTCCAGCAAAGTGACGCTGAGCGACGTGTTACCATTGATGGGAACCACTTGTTCCAGGTAACCCATATAAGTGAATACCAGGCTGCCACTACCCGGTACTTCCAACGTAAATTCACCATTCGTATTGGTAATGGTACCTTTCTGCCCCTTATCCAGTCTCACGCTTACACCAATCAGCGGTGCGCCGTTTTTGTCTACTACCTTTCCTTTTACGGTGATATCTGCTATGTTCAAATCATTGGGTGCAATTACAATGAGGTCATTTTTCAATAAGCGAAAATGAAGATCGGTATTCGCCAACGCCTGTTTAAGCAAGTCTTCTACCGGCGCTTCCGTGACTGCCACTGAAACTTTTGCATACGGAGAAATGGCGTCGTCATTATAGACAAAACGACAATTGGCTTTTTTCTCCACTATTTTAAGCAGCTTCATAAGGCTTACCTGCTCCACATGGACAGTTACTTTGTTGAGCTGCGAATAGCCTTTGGCAGATACCTGTAAACAGC
>NZ_DATCVJ010000084.1:0-2635 GCF_036566945.1 Chitinophaga sp.
CAGCTGCCGGAATCACAGGAACAGCAATACCCTCCCCCAACCAGGCGGTCAACCGGCTTTCCACATAGGCCGCCTGCTCAGGACCGGCCGCTATTAATGCAGCTACTTGTTCCTGTAAAAGCGGGTTGTGTGGGGACTGTATATATCTTGATATCAGATCACTGACATCCTGCTGCGGTTGATACATATTAAAATGGATACTGTCGGCTCTCGCTACTATGTCCGGCAAGATACTTAACTTCCATACAAGTTCCACCGCGCAGGCACCGCATTTGCATGCAGACAGAATAAATAATTAGGTCACTTCCGTTAGGTTTAATATTTTTAGTACAGACGAACCAGGCAAAAACGATATGTATGTCACCTGAACCATTATTTCATAACGACCAGGAATATATTGAGGGATTGCTTCACCATCAGCCAGGAGTAATAGAAAGTATCTACCAACGGTTTGCTTCAAAGGAAAAGCGATTCATTTTGCAGAAAAGCGGCCATGTAAAAGATGCCGCCCATATCTTTGAAGAAGCCCTCATGGACATCTACTACTTTGCACGCCGTCATCCTCTCAAAGTAACCGAGTTCGAACCCTTTCTGCAACTGCTTTGCAAGCGCATCTGGGAACAGGAACTGGAAAGACGCGGACAACGTATTCCCGGCCTGGAAGCGGAAGAACTATCTACCATGAGCAGAGATGATATCCAGGACGTGGAAGATGTGCTGAAAGAAGGAGAAAAAAGAAGACTGGCCTACCACTACTACCTCGCATTATCCGATGAATGCAAAGAATTACTCCGCTGGTCGCTGACAGAAGGTTGTTTGCAGGAAGACATTGCTGCCGAAACAAAAATACCTGTGGCTGCATTGCCGGAACGCAGAGCGGCCTGCTATCGCAGCCTGTTCAGAGATATAGATACCAAGTTAAAAGCCAATAGTCTTTCTGAAAAAGACCTGCTGGAAACAGACCGTTTCCTCAGTGGGCAAATGACGGAAGCAGACAGGAAAGCCTTTACAGAGCGGTTGCAAACAGATGCATTGCTCAATCAGCAGGTGAAAAGATTTGATATTGTCCGTCAGCTGCTGGCACAAAAAATATGCGGCGACGCCGGCCGGGATGAGCTGCAACATTTGTTGTTTACCCATCGCAATGCCTGGTACACCCTGAAAGACAACTCCACTATTCCCATTCGAAATTACGTGATCCTCACCGCGCTGATAGCGGCAGGCATGGCCATCCTGCTGTATGTGAGCCCGTGGAGAAAAAACATTTACCGGCAGTTTGCGTCTACCGAAATGCAAATACCCGATATCGACAGCTTACGCCTGCCGGAAGAAGCCATTAAACAGTTTAACCACGGCCATTTCAATGAAGCCATATTATTACTGAACAATGCCCTCAACACGAATCCGGGCAATTTATACGCCCGCTATTACCGTGGTGTAGCACTGATAGATCAAAACCAATTGGAAAATGCGCGTAAAGACCTGCTGGCCGTTTACAACAACAGCAGCGATCTTCGCAATGATGCAGCCTTCTATATGGCCTTGAGTTATCTGAAAGAAGGGCGTCAGCAGCAATGCCAGGAGTGGCTATTAAAAATTCCACCCGGTGCTCCCAATCACCTCAAAGTGCAAAAACTGATAGAAGAATTAAAATAATTAACTCAGGTATTGTCCTTTACTACAATGGATAATATTTTCCACTTCTCCCTTAATCAATTCATAAACAGGCGCTTTGTCTGTTTTTATACGTACCAATTGTTGTAAAACCAGGAAGTAAATTTCGCCTCTGTTACAGCCGTCAATCTGGGCTTTAAGAATGTTATGCTTTACCTCTTCACAACCGGTGGCATCCAGTTTCTGGTAAATTACATACAAGTCGTTCATCCAACTCATATCTCTAAAGTTTAAACATAGTGTATAGTCCCCTAAAGTTAAGCAATTACATTAACAAAATATATCAACCGAATCTTAATTAATTGTAAATTCTAAAGTGCTCAGAACCAGATAACAGGGTTTCGTACAGGGAGGTTCCGTAGCACTTCTTCCTCTGTCGGATCCTGCTCCAGTGACCGCCATAAACGGTAATAATCAGCCTTTTGCATGGCTGCTGCACCGAAAAGGAGAAAAGGCTGCGCCACCGGCCAGTTATCCCAGTACATTACGTCATGCGCATAGGGCCAGCTATTTTTATTTTTTACATAGGGAGACAGGAACGCAATGCCTTTGGCAATGCTCCGGCCATTTTCCAGGGTATACTGCCACAAATTATTTTCTTTCGTACTCAGCAACTGGCAAACAGTACTCATGGCATCGAGATTAAACAACGAGTAGCCGTAAGGTTTAGTACGTTTCAGTTCCCGTGGAAAGCTGCCATCATCAGCCATTTGCGCAGGTAGCAACACCGTTTTATAACGATTAATGCAAAAGTCCAGCCACTCGCGGTTATTGACAAAACGTGCAAACGCCGCTACCTGCATTACCCAGCAGGTGCCATGATTATTGGCCGCATTCATTTCATCTTTGCCGTAAGGATGCGTGGTAAGCCACTGCAGGTAAGTACTGAACCAATTTTTAAAAGCATTCAGATCGGCCGCAGGAATGGCTCCGGCCTTTTCCATAATACTTAATGCCTGCA
>NZ_DATCVJ010000085.1:0-7784 GCF_036566945.1 Chitinophaga sp.
GATTTACTTTTTAATAAAATTTATTATTTCATTTCTTTCAATAAAGTTTGAAAAATACCAGAATGTAATTATTTTACTGCTCCGTTTGACTTTTATAAATTCCATTATCTAATACGCTTATCTTATCCACCTGCCGGGGCAATGTCAATTCTGATGTTGTCCTGGATAGCGTCTCCTCGATGTTTTACGTTATTGAAACTTTTCCTTCGACTTCATTTAAAAGCAGGTGGTTTTCTTTCTCCTTTTCTGACAATAACATTTCTTTAAGCATTATTTCCGTTTCCCCACTTTTTACTGGCCTGATATTTGAAAATTTTGGTTGCAAGTGTGAATTAAACCATGCACCCGAATCATTTGTTAAACCATAAAAATCCAATAATTATGTCTACAACGAAATTTTTAGCAGGCGCTATAGCCGGGTTAACTACCGGATTAGTCATCGGATTATTGACAGCACCGGACAGTGGCGATAGAACCCGCAAAAAAATCAAAACCAAAGCAGACGATTGGCGTCATAAAATCAATGGTCTGGTAGGACAAAGTGGAGAGGATTTATCAGAATTGAAAAGTGTTTTCGAACATGAGATCAGCGGTTTACAGGATGATGTTCGCGAACGGGTACTGAAGCTGATTAACAAAAGCCAGGGTACATTTAACAGGTTTAAAAGAGAAGCATTGTCATAGCATAAAGCTGAAAGGATAAAGCAAAAAGCTATTGAAGCGAATGAACAACGCGAATATATTTCCCGCATTGATCATTCGCTTCAATAGCTTTTTGCTTTAAGCTTTCCACTTTCCGCTAATTCGCAATTTCTCCTGTTTCCATATAGTTTTTAAACCGCCTGATATCTTTTACAATCATATTCTCAAAAGCAGGATTCAGCAACCATGCGAGGCCGGAACCTACATAGCCTGCCGGTGGCCGGTAAGTAATCATCACATCTATTTCAGTGCCGCCATTATGCGTTTCCCGGAACGTAACCCTGCCTGCAGTAGCAATAGACGATCCTGGTAAGGAACGCCAACCGATAATTTCTCCCGGTACTTCTTTCACAATCTCTGCATCCCACTCCAGGGTGCCAATGCCACCGGGACCTTTTACCACCCAATGAGAATGAAAGGGATCATTTTCTTCTACAGATTGCAGATGCTTCATGAATACCGGCAAATTATTCAGCTGCCGCCAGAAATAATAAACTTCCTCTTTGGGATTATCGATGCTAATAGAAGTTCTGATATTGACGGAAGCCGTATGCCTGTCAGGTTTCCTTTTGCCGATAAGACCGTTAATAAGATCATTACCGCTAATACCCCTGTAAAGCAAATAGCCCGCTCCCAGGAGCTTTAAAAGGCTCGAAACGGGGCTTTTATCTACTTTGCTGATGGCATTGCCTACCAGCCATGCACCCGTAAAAATAGATACGATTCTTCCTTCTGGGGTTACATTGATGATATTGGAACTCTCATATAATGGTCCGGCTTTAGGTTGTTCTGTGTTACGACCGTTTTGTTGTTGTGTTAAGGAATTCATATATACAGTTTGGGGAACTACCAGCGAAAACCCTGCACTTTTGTGTCAAAGCATTTAAATTATTGATATTTAGTTAGATAAATATATGTTTTATCCGTTCACTCCTGTGGCACATCGGATACGGTGCGTAATTTCTTACACACTATCGGCAAAGACCATTGCCGATCCTCATACAATATTGCCGGATCGTCATGGAATTCTACCCCAGTAGTTATTCAGCTTGTATTTCTCTATACTATCTGTTATCTTAACCGGCCAAATAAATGAACATATGAAAAAACTATTGACCGCGTTATTAGTATTGGCTGGTCTCCACAGCTCGGCCCAGAAAGAAGTGGCCCCCAATAAATGGCTGAAACTCTTTAACGGCAAAGATCTCACAGGATGGGACGTGAAAATAACCGGACATGACCTGAACGATAACTTCGGTAATACCTTTCGGGTAGACAGTGGCATGATGAAAGTAAGCTACGATCATTATGATGAATTTAAAGAACAGTATGGGCATATCTTCTACAAAAAGAATTTCTCTGCTTACCTCATCGTGGTGGAATATAAATTTACCGGCGACCAGGTAAAAGGTGGTCCGGGTTGGGCTTACCGCAACAGTGGTATCATGCTCCATGGACAAACTGCCGCCAGTATGACGAAAGACCAGAACTTCCCGATTTCTCTGGAAGACCAGCTCCTGGGTGGTAACGGCAAAGATGACCGCTCCACTTCTAATCTTTGTACGCCCGGCACCAACGTAGTAATGAATGGTAAACTGATCAAAGATCATTGTATCAGCTCAACTTCCAAAACCTATCATGGTGATGTATGGGTACACGCGGAAGCGCTTGTACTGCGCGATTCCGTGATCAAACACATCGTAGACAAGGATACTGTATTTGTATATAATAAGCCACAGGTAGGCGGTGGCGCTGTATCAAACGCTGACCCCAGCTTATTGCAGGAAGGCAGACTGTTAACAGAAGGATCTATCTCCCTGCAAAGTGAGAGTCATCCGGTAGCTTTCAGAAAAGTAGAACTGTTTGATCTTTCTCCTTACGTGAATGATCCCGTTAAACTGAATAAAATCCTGTACCTGTTGCAGCATCGTGCGGATGCGAAAAAGGGTAAATAATACTACCATGAGGGGGCCTTGGTGGTTTGGGTGGTTTGGGTGGTCCGGGTGGCCGGGGTGGTACACAACTGGCGGCCAGCAACAATACACAAACAGCCAGGACTGGCAAGGTTCTCTTTTTCATAATCTATGTTGTTTATACAGAATGAAATGGGCCATTTTTGTTAATAGTTTCCGGGAATTATGGGAATAAGGCAAAACCGATACCATTTTTGGCCGCTTTAAGCTACCTTTGGCCCCTCGAAAAAAACAGCATGGAAAATTGTACCCTCTATACGCACGAGATAGACATGGAGAAAGTGCTGACCCGCATGCGGGCGCATTTTGGAGAAAAGGCAGTAAAGGTAACAGGACCGGAACAACACTGGGAACAGTTAACCATCACATCAGGGAAAAAGCTGCTGCGTAAAGGTAATACCCTTACCATTAGCTACCGCCAACGGGCCACACCCGGCTATCAGCTGGTACGGAACGACGACCCTGTAACTATTAACCTCCTCGGCATGCACGCATTTGTGCAACAATTGCCGGCAGATAACCCCGCTTTACAGGAGCTCTTACTGGCCAAAGTCGCTACCCTCAACACCGAAGTAGTGATCCTCGCCGAACCTTCCTTTAACGGCGATCTCAGAGCCGCCATCATGGAACTGGCACATGAACTGGATGGCATCTTCTTCTGCGAAAATAACTTCATCTTCAAAACAGATGTACAAGGCTTCTGGGATAAAACCGGGGCATTGCTGCTAGATGTAAACGGACATTCCACCGCCACCAATCTCACGGTGAATATCCAGTCTGTTTATTTCGACAGCCAGGAAACACCTTCTACGGCTGCCATAGACAGAAAACAGCAAAACATTCAGTTACTGAAAGAGATGCAGGTAACGACTTCCGCGAACCTGCCCGTTATTGCAGATGAAAGCCAGGTGTCACTCCGCTCCATCACCGCAGTAGCAGAACGCGTAGCCGTACTTGCCGCTGTCAACACCGTGGCTTTCGGCTACCTGGAAGGAGCTGCTGTGATTAGCTACCTGCAGCAACATCAGCTCTGGGAGAAAACCACCGCCGCAGAAAAAGCGTTTCTGCAGGATCCGAAGGAAGAACAAAAAACAACGGAAACCTGGAAGTGTGAAGATATCTGGGTATTGTTGTGGGCCTTGAAAAAAGTGCCATCACTCGGAGAAATGGATGCACTCTGTAACCTGGACATGGTACCCGAAGAAGCATTCCCTTTCAAAGGACTGTCGGCCGATCCGGCTGCATTTTTAGCTGCGGCCACCGAATTACGCTCCGCTACTGAAATACTCGATGCCAACGATCTCTATTACCGCGCTCACTGGAGCTGTGTAGATGCTCGTATAAAAGGCGAAAAAGAACCGTTGCATCCGGGAATTGTATACGAAAGACATTATGCTTTGAACTGGCTGATCAACTATAGAAATCAGCTGTGGGACGATGTTACCTGCGATACATGAGCCGATTAGCTGTTAGCTGTTAGCTTTTAGCTTTTAGCAAATGCAGCGAAGATCATAATATGTTAATCTTCGCTGCATTTGCTAACAGCTAACAGCTAACAGCTAACAGCTAACAGCTAAAAGCCAAACGCTTGCCTGATATATTTCACCGGCGCACTACCGTAGCTCAGGAATTTTTCATTGAACGTTTTCAGGTGATAGTCTTTGCCCTGCTGCTTCTTGTAAGCTTCACGCAGATCTATAATTTCTTTATAGCCTGTAAAGTAGCTCGTCAGCTGTACGCTGCTCACGCTGACTCTTTTCCATTTTCCTTCTGCTTCTGCTGCCTGTTGAAATGCCTCTTTGGTTAGCAAATGGATAGCATCTTCCTTACTCATATCTTTTACATGTACACTGTAATCTAATATAGTATTGCATACCGTACGCAGATTCCATTTGTACCACATCAGCCACATTTCCGGTGCATCATTGCCATAGCCGTTTTCCAGCATCATTTGTTCGGTATATACCGCCCACCCTTCAATCATGGCGCCATTGCTCAGCAGGGATTTAATCATGCTGGGTGATTGATTGGAGTATACGAGTTGTGTATAGTGGCCGGGAATGGCTTCATGGATATCGAGTATTTGCAGGATATACTGATTGTATTCACGCAGATAGCTTTCTGCTTTTTCTTTTGACCATCCTTCCAGACTACCTACATTGTAATAGGTGTTGCCGCCTTTATCATAGGGACCAGGCGCACTGATGGAAGCACCCGCCACACCTGCCATATAGGCCGGCTCTTTACGCACTACCAACGGCTTGGTAGGATCGATATATAGCAGATCTTTTTCTTTGATGAAAGCGATGAGTGTTGGTAATTGTTTTTCGATGGCAGATTGAAACTCCTCCGGTTTCACGTGTTGTACGGAAAGTGTGTCTATCATGCGACCTACCAGCTCCAGCGAATCTGCCGGCATAGGCGCGTTACCAAAGTATTTAGGCCACAGCTGCCGGCTGATTTTGATCATCTCTCCGTGCACAAAAGTCTTGCGGGCTACCGCGGAATCATAGATCTGTTCGGCGGTAAAAGACGACTGTATATCGAAACCGAATTTCTTATCATAAAGCGCTTTACCCAAACGGAAGCTGCGCGGATGTTCAGGGTGCAGGGCTTTTAACCAGTCGGCATACGCCCGGATGGAGGTTGCAGCAGCCTTGGCACTGGCCACCATCGCGGTTTGTTCTGCGGCCGGAATGCTGGTTTTTTTCAACGAATCCGTAAAATCTTTTTCAAAAACAGACAAACCACCATTGTTCTGATCTATGGCCAGTGAAGTCAGTTCCGGAACCGGATCTTTGATCTGTTTTCTGGCTGCTTCGTAATAGGCAGGGACCTGTTGTAATCTGCTGGCAAAGCTGCGTAGCCTGGATTCCAGGGGGGCATAGTTTTCATTTAATATAAATGCAAACGTGTTGCTCACATTAAAGGAAGACGGATCCCACTCGCGGCTTTTCTGCTCATTGATAGCCCATTGTACCGATTGCAGATAGTTTTGCATCAGCTGGTAATCAATCTTGTTGGCATCATTCAAGGCGTTAAGATCAAAAGATTTCAGCGAATCCAGTTGTTGTTTTACAAAGGCAAGACTGGCCTGTTCGGCCGCACTATCCGGCACAATCAGCACGGAATCATAATTATGATAACCTACGCTGGTAGCCCAGTCTGGATTTACTTTCCAGAGTGCATCAATGAACTGCGTTTCATAATGAAGAAAGGCATTATTCAGTGTACTGTCGGAACCACTTGTTTTACTACCGCTGCCACTGTTGTTACAGGCAGCCATAGCTGCTAAGGCGGTAGCGCAAAGGAAAAATTTTCTCATGGTGATAGATGGTTGTTGTTATTTCAAAGCCCCGTAAGATACTATTAAATTATTTTCTTTACTTTTGCACCTCATTAATTATAAAACTGCAAACACTTGCGCCATGTAATGTCACAGGCATATTAACATCATTCCTTTCGCCGTTCCATTCCGGAACCGGCCTGTGATTTTATTGTTTAATTTAAACCCCGATAACATGGCAGTTTCTCAGAAATATGGCCGTACCTGGCATTATCCGTTTTCGCCGGGGACCAGCAGCGATGACCGTATTCAATACGAGTACTGGCAACAGCTGCAACAGATCCCTGTGTTAATTCATACGGAAAAACTCGACGGTGAAAATAATTGTCTTTCCCGTCATGGGGTGTTTGCGCGTTCCCATGCCGCGCCTACTACTTCTGCGTGGACAGAAAGCATCCGCCGTTACTGGCAAAGTATAAAGAATGATCTCGGTGATCTGGAAATTTTTCTGGAGAATTTGTACGCGGTACATTCTATTGAATATAAAAACCTGGATCATCATTTTCATGTATTTGGTATCCGGGAGGGGGACCGGTGGCTGAGTTGGGAAGAAACACACTTCTATGCCGCCATGCTGGACCTGCCGGTAGTGCCGGAAATTAAGCGCATAACGCCTCCGGCTACACGTAGTGAATTTGAACAGGATACGCTGTCGCTTGTCAGTGGCAGAGGAACCTTTGAGCCACATGATGTACATACCGGTCTCCCGGCTACGATAGAGGGAATTGTATCCCGAAACGCCGCCGGCTATGTGGTGAGCGATTTTGCAAACAATGTGTTTAAATATGTACGTAACGGACATGTAAAAACAGACCAGCACTGGACCCGTCACTGGCATCGTGCAAGGTTAAATAACGAAGGAGGTAACTATGTGGCAGCTCAGTGAAAATAAATCGTGGACATGGCTGGAACAAACCTTTGACTGGGTGCGTGTCATGCAGGAGGTGCCGCAGGATGCGCGCCATCATGCAGAAGGTAACGTAGCCATACATACGCAGATGGTACTGGAAGCCCTCGTGCAGCTGCCCGGTTATGCGGCGTTGTCGCCGCAGGACAAGGAGGTATTATGGGCGGCAGCCCTGTTGCACGATGTAGAAAAGTACAGCACTACTGTGATCGAACCAGACGGGCGTATCACTTCAGCAGGTCATGCCCGCAAAGGGGAGGGGCGTGCCAGGCAAATTCTTTACCGGGAGGTGCCTACGCCTTTTGCGCTGCGGGAGCAGATCGCCAAACTGGTCAGGTATCATGGCCTGCCGCTGTGGGTATTCGAAAAGCCGGACCCGCAGCGAGCCGTTATCATTGCCAGCCTGGAAGTGAATACACAACTCCTGGCCATGCTGGCCCGTGCCGACGCATTGGGCCGCATTTGCTCCGATCAGGCCGACCTGTTATACCGGGTGGATTGCTTTGAAGAACTGTGCCGGGACAATCATTGCTGGGGGCAGCCCCGTGCTTTTGCCACACCGCAGGCGCGTATGTATTACCTGCTGAAAACAGACAGTCCTCCGGACTATGTGCCCTTTGAACAGCCGCAAACGCCCGTCGTGATGATGAGCGGTTTGCCGGGAGCCGGCAAGGATACCTATGTGCAGCGACATTATCAGCAGTGGCCGGTCATTTCTCTCGATAATATCCGTAAGGAAATGAAAATAAGCCCCACCGACAAAAGCGGCAACGGGCGGGTGATTCAGGCCGCGAAAGAACAGGCAAGGGTGTATTTGCGCAACCAGCAACGGTTTGTATGGAATGCCACCAATATT
>NZ_DATCVJ010000086.1:0-13809 GCF_036566945.1 Chitinophaga sp.
CCGGCACCAAACGCAGAAAATATTTACAGGAAAATGCTGCTGCCGCTGATATCAATTTATCTGCCGCAGACGTAGCAGCAGTTGATAATATTTTACGCAGTAATGTCATAGCCGGCCCCCGGTATACCGAAGGCGGCATGCAACTGGTGAATAGATAAGCGAAAAGCGGAAAGGAGAAAGCAAAAAGCTATCGAAGCGAATGACCAGCACGGATATTAAGTCTTTGCTTTGATCATTCGCTTCGATAGCTTTTTGCTTTCTCCTTTCTGCTTTCAGCTATTAAAAAAATTATTTCGTTTTCTTATAGCCCCAATCCTGCAACCATTTCACTACTTTCTCTTTATAATCTCCCTGGATAAGGATTTCACCCTCCTTCACGCTACCACCGGTGCCGCATTTTGTTTTAAGTTCTTTGCCCAGTTTTTCTATATCTTCCTCTTTACCAATAAACCCGGTGATCAGGGTCACTACTTTTCCGGCGCGCTGTTTTTTATCAAGTGTTACTCTCAGAATTTGTTCTGCGGGCGCCAGCGTGTCTGTCACTTCTTCCGGCTCTGGTTCGAGTGAAAAGTTAGGATCAGTGGAATATACAATTCCGTGGCCTGGTGTATTTTTCTTTTTCGACATCTCTCTAAAATATTTAAAGGTTATTCGTTTACCACTACGTTCATTGCCTGTGTATGGATACGTATACGTACTACTCCGTCTTCTGTAAGTGGCACGGCGTCACCATCTACCTGCAGATATTGCAATGCATTACTGCGAATGGTAATATCCTTACCTGTATAATGTTTTATGTAACGTGTATTATCGATATTGCCCATTAAGGAGAAAATACTTACGGGCAACAGGCTAAGAATGCCTACGGGCGGCATGATACAAAGGTCCAGTTGTCCGTCGAATACACTGGCTTTAGGCGCCAGTTTAAATTCGTATCCAAACTGGTTGCCGTTGGCTACGGTGAGCAGAAAGGCTTTTGCCTGAAAAGCATGCCCATCTATGTCGATGCTGTAATCTGCAGGTTGGTAGCTGTTAAAACTTTTCAATACCAATTTAGTGTAGCCGGATAAGCCACGTTTGGTATTGTGTCTGAACTGTTCTGCCACCAGGGCATCGAAACCGACACCGGCATTGCTAAGGAAGAGATGTTCGTTGGCATAGCCTACATCGATGGCCCGTTGTTTATTGGCGACAATGAGTTGTAATGCTTTATCTACGTTCAACGGGATTTTCAGGGCGCGTGCCAGTCCGTTGCCACTGCCCAATGGCAGTATTGCCATGGCGGTATTACTGCCGATAAGTCCTTGTGAAATTTCGTTAATGGAGCCATCTCCGCCAACGGCTACTACGGTGTGGATGCCATTTGCAACGGCTTCCCTTGCCAGGTCTGCACCGTGGCCCAGATAAGCCAGGTATGCTGTACTCACTTCATACTGATCAGCTGGCAGATGCCTGCTGATGGCATGTTCCAGTCGCTTTTCACGATCAGTACCCGCTTTGCGGTTGATGATAAATAATATCTTCTTCAAAAAAACTGTTTTATAATATAATCGCCTTCAGGCTCAGATCCAGGCTTACGGCATGGTGTATAATAGCGCCAACAGAAATATAATCTACTCCTGTTTTAGCATATGCTTCCAGGGTGTCCATCGTAATACCACCAGATGCTTCTGTTTCAAAACGTCCGTTGATTAACTCTAATGCAGTAACAATATCGGCAGGGGCAAAGTTGTCGAGCATGATCCTGTCTACCTGTCCTACTGCCAGCACTTCCTTTACATCGGCCAGGTTGCGTGTTTCCACTTCAATTTTCAGCGGTAGTTTACGTTCCTTCAGATAGGCTACGGTTTTAGTAACAGCGGCCGTAATGCCACCGGAGAAGTCAATGTGATTATCCTTCAGCATCACCATATCATACAATCCCATACGATGATTAACGCCACCGCCTATACGAACGGCTTCTTTTTCCAGCATTCTGAAGTTGGGCGTGGTTTTACGGGTATCCAGAATTCTGGTATGATATCCTTGCAGCTTTGTTACGTACTGATGTGTTAAAGTGGCAATTCCGCTCATGCGTTGCATACAGTTCAGCACCAGTCTTTCTCCCATCAGCAGGGTATGTACGGCAGCTTCTACTTCAAAAGCCACTTCACCAGCTTTCATGGGGTCGCCATCTTTTTTATAGGGGGTGAATACGGTAAACATATCCAGCCATTTAAAAATGGCTGCTGCTACTTCCATCCCGGCCAGGATGCCGTCTTCCTTTATTTTGAGTACGGCTTTCCCTTTCGCAGTAGGCGGAATACTAGCCATGGTGGAGTGATCTCCGCTCCCGATATCCTCTGCCAGTGCGCTTCTTATAAACGCATTCAGCGCTGCTTCATCTAACATAATTGAACAATTTTCTAATTACCGCGTGAAAGATATGTCAAAAATAAAAAGTGCCCCGCAATAAATTGCGGGGCACGGGGGTTTTTCAATTAATTTATATTGGTATTTCTATTTACTTTCAAATCGTAATTCATTCAGTACCATGGAACCTCCTTTCTTCTGCAGGAAGAAAGAAACCCTGAAAGTACCACTACCAGTGGTCATGGTACCAATACCAAAACGAGAACTATCTCCGCCCTGATGCACCAGTTCAAATGATTTAACCTGGTTTTTAGAGAAGAAATCCTTTAAAATAATTTCCGCCTGTGCTTTGCTATAGGAATTTGACTTTCCTGAAATATTGATCTCCACAGTATTGTCGAGGTAACGGGATAAACCATTTACATCACCTTGCTTTAATGCCGCCACTACATCTTCAAATGGGCCGGCAACTGTGATACTAATTGACCTGGCCGACAGTGTAAACGACGTAAAAACACCTCCCAACAACATGATCCCCAGCACAATCAATAGCTTCTTCATTGTCAGTTATTTTATTAAAAATGTGATTTTTCTAACTCAAATTAAAAGCGAAAACTATGCCAAACACACTGCAAATCAACAAAATCACATTATAGTGGTAGCTATTAAGGGCTAAGTAATAACAGTAAGATAATATGTGTTTCATTTTGAATAAATGGAATATAAAATCTGAACAACCGGAGTCATGAGGATTAATTTTTTGATAAGCGTTATTTTTGCAAAATATTTAAACCCTTTATAAGTACTTTCACCGTCTCGAGTGAATTAAATTAAACTATAACCAGATAGGATATGGAAAAGAAAAGAGCCATTCTCGTAATTATGGACGGATGGGGCGAAGGTAAAGTTCCTACAGCCGATGCCATTGCACATGCAAAAACCCCTTTTGTAAGCAGTTTATACAAACAATACCCACACAGTCATCTCGTCACCTGCGGAGAAGCAGTTGGTCTTCCTGACGGACAAATGGGCAACTCTGAAGTGGGGCACCTGAATATCGGCGCCGGCAGAATAGTGTACCAGGAACTGCAACGCATCAACGTAGCCATCAGAGATGGAGAACTGGCCGCCAATACTATATTACTGGATACGCTGGCTCATGCTAAAAACAATGATAAAGCGCTTCACCTGATAGGATTGGTAAGTGATGGTGGTGTACACTCACATATTGAACATCTGAAGGCACTGACCACCATTGCGAAAGCAAATGGTCTGGAAAAAGTATATATCCATGCGTTTACTGATGGACGTGATACCGATCCTAAAAGCGGATTAGGCTTCCTGGAAGATCTCTCTGCTCACCTGGAAACATCTACCGGCAAAATTGCGACCGTAACCGGCCGTTACTATGCCATGGACCGCGACAAGCGCTGGGAGCGCGTGAAGCTGGCCTATGATGCCCTGGTAAACGGAATCGGCACCCCTACCCATGACCTGTTAACGGCCGTAAAAGCATCTTATGCAGAAGGCGTTACAGACGAATTCATTAAACCGATCATCGTTACTGATGCGCAGGAAAAAGCCATCGGCACCATCCAGGAAGGCGATGCTGTACTTTGCTTCAACTTCCGTACAGACCGTTGCCGCGAAATATCTCAGGTGCTCACACAGGAAGCCATTCCCGACTTCGGTATGAAGCCACTGGATATTTACTATACGACTATGACAGATTACGACCGTACGTACAAAAATGTACACGTAATTTTTGAAAACGATAACCTGAACATGACGCTGGGTGAAGTGTTGGCCAAAGATGGCTGTACACAGATCCGTATCGCGGAAACAGAAAAATATCCACACGTATCCTTTTTCTTTTCCGGCGGCCGTGAAACAGAATTCGAAGGTGAACGCAGGCTGATGGCGGCTTCTCCCAAAGTAGCTACCTACGACCTAAAACCAGAAATGAGCGCCAACGAACTGGCTGACCTGATTGTTCCTGAGCTGCAGCAAAAGTCAGCTGACTTTGTAGTACTCAACTTCGCTAATGCGGACATGGTAGGTCATACCGGTGTATTCGAAGCCGTTATCAAAGCAGTGGAAACCGTAGATCATTGCGTAGAACGCGTAGTAACCGCAGCCCTGGCCAGCGACTACACCGTTTTCCTTACCGCCGATCATGGTAACGCCGATTTTATGATCAATGCAGATGGCAGTCCTAATACCGCCCATTCATTGAACCTGGTACCGTTTTTTATCATCAACAAAGATTTCAAAGGCACCGTAAAAGATGGCAAACTGGGTGATATAGCCCCTACCATCCTGCATTTCATGGGATTACCCATTCCTAAGGAAATGACCGGAAATTTACTAGTATAGCAGAAAGCGTAAAGCATAAAGCAAAAAGCTATTGTAGCGAATGAACGAAGCGGATATAAATATTCCGCAGTAATCATTCGCTACAATAGCTTTTTGCTTTATGCTTTCTGCCTTTAGCCCAATTTATTTCTTAGCTCCTGTAACATTTCGCTCATGGCTCCCGTTTAATAAACGTTACCATAAAAAATATCAGCCCAACACGCTGATTTACATATTTTTAGTGCTCTCGACAGATTTGCTCATGCATCGATGCGCCGTTTTTACGGCGCATTTTTTATGACCCACATTTAAGTCTTAATTTTGCAGCATGAAAATATACCCGCACGTAACAGTGTTGTTTACCATAATTGGCTTCATGGCCTGTAATCAGGCTAATAAACCATCAAAAGACCCGTCACAGGATAAGTTCGCGCCATTGCCGGATTACTTCAGCCAGGAGAATGCTCATATTCGCAACAGCGATGTCACACTATTTAAAACCGTGATCCTCAATGGCCAAAAAGACACTACCAGCATTTCCGGCAACGATAGTGCTACTGTTCATGATTTACTAAAGCCATTTATGGATGCTGACCTTAATAAGCCTTCTCTCCGGGATGAATATGATACCTCCAGTTTATATGACCCGTTTTCAGGCAGGAAATCCGTGATCTATAAATCACGGGGCAAACAAACCAGCCCCTCGGAAGTAACCATGGAGCTGGACAAGCAAGGCAACATTCAACAGGTAAACATTCACTCCTACACCAGTAACCTGGTATACGAATTCCGGCAGGACCTCTTTTACCAGCAAAACAGGCAGGTTCGGATGACTACCTATCAGAAAATAGCCTTCCTGACACCCAAAGAACTGGAAGTAAATGTAACGATCGCACCTAAAAAAGGGATGTAAACATGACCGCAGCGGAGTTTCAGAAAATATCACATACCATACCTGGCGATGCAGGTATCTACAAATATTACGATGAATCAGGGACCCTTCTTTATGTAGGAAAAGCCAAAAGTTTACGTAAAAGGGTCAGTTCTTATTTTGTAAAGAATCATGACAATTACAAAACCCGTAAACTGGTAGAACATATACATCATATTGAGTTCACCATCGTAGACTCAGAACAGGATGCGTTTTTGCTGGAAAACTCCCTCATCAAACAATTCAGGCCCAAGTACAATATTAACCTGAAGGATGATAAAACCTATCCCTACATCGTTATTAAACACGAGTCTTTTCCCCGTGTGTTTTTTACCCGTAATATCATCAAAGACGGCTCCGACTACCTCGGGCCTTTTACCTCTGTAGGGCGCGTGAGAGAAATACTGGAAGTGATCAAATATAATATCCCTTTACGTACCTGCAACCTCAATTTAACGGAAGAGAATATACGAAAAGGTAAATTCAAGGTATGCCTCGAATATCATCTGGGCAACTGCAAAGGTCCTTGTGAAGGCCTACAGACGCAGGAAGACTACCGCGAAGGATTGCAGCAGGTCAAGAACGTGTTAAAAGGGAATCTCACCCCGGTAGTAAACCTGTTTAAAGAACAAATGCTGGAACATGTGGGAAAAATGGAATTCGAGAAGGCGGAAATTATGCGTAAAAAGATCGCCAGCCTCGAAGATTATTCAGCCAAATCCACTATCGTTAACACCCGCATGGGCAATGTGGATGTGTTTTCCATTATCAGTGAAGGCAATCATGCGTATGTAAATTACCTGCGCATTTTGAATGGCACCATCGCTGATACCAAAACCGTCACGCTGGAAAAACAACTCGAAGAAAATGATGAAGAAGTGCTGGCATATGCCATTGCCTATCTCCGGGAAGTATTTAAAAGTATCACTACTGAAATAGTAGTGCCGTTCCCGTTAGAATATCCGGAAAGTAGCGTCACTGTTACCGTTCCTAAGGGCGGTGATAAAAAGAAATTGCTGGAGCTTTCTGAAAAGAACGTGAATTATTTTAAAGACGAATTATACCGTAAAAAAATACTGCACCTGGAAGGCAAAACGGATATGGAAAGAAAGCAGGTATTGTACCAGCTGCAGGCAGATCTTGAATTACCGGTATTGCCCGAACATATTGAATGCTTTGATAACTCCAACTTCCAGGGAAGTTATCCGGTGGCGGCCTGTGTGGTTTTCAAAGACGGCGTAGCCTCTAACAAAGATTACCGGCATTTTAATATCAAAACAGTAGAAGGAATCAATGACTTTGCTTCCATGAAAGAAGTGGTTTTCAGACGCTATAACCGCCTGTTGGCCGAGCAGCAGCCCTTGCCTCAGCTGGTGATTATTGATGGGGGTAAAGGCCAGCTCGGATCTGCTATGGAGAGCATTCGCGAGCTGAACCTGATAGGTAGCATGACCGTGGTGGGGTTAGCTAAAAATGAAGAAGAAATATTTTTCCCGGGTGATTCACAAAGTATCAAGTTGCCTTATAACAGCGAAAGTCTGAAACTGATCCGTCGGGTGCGTGATGAAGTACATCGTTTCGGGATTACTTTTCACCGCCAGAAACGCAGCAAAGGCACTTTCAAAAATGAACTGGAAAGCATTAAAGGTATTGGAGAAAATACGGCTACACAATTACTAAAAGCCTTCCGGTCGGTGACCAAAATAAAATTACTATCACAGGAAGAACTGGAAAAAGAAGTAGGTACCGCTAAAGCCAAACTGGTCTGGGAACATTTCCATAACGGTTAGCCTTATACGATTTCTACAACTGGTTGTGTATAATTTGCCATCGCTCTTTCGGCCTGCAGTACATGCCGGTTAATATGTGCAGTGAGGAAACCAAGTGTGTCACCTACCGATAACTTTATAACTCGTGACAGGGAAGTAGGTACTTTATGCTGGCGGATATTTATTTTTTCTGCCCGTAACAATAGGGCTTCCATCTGTCGTTGCTGGCCAGTAAATTCCTGTAATACAGTAGCCAGGTCCGGGTTTAAAGCCGGGATATGTCCCTTGGGAGATTTCATTTTTGAGCGCAGTTGTCCATTGTCCTGCGGTTGCATCAGGCGGGTGAAATAAGCGCCCAGCCAACTGCTTTTAAAGGTCGTTTCCGGCCGGCTGTTTTTTTTCTCTGCTATTGCTATTGCCTTTTCCAATTCCGGAAGATAGTATCTGCCATAAGTATTCAGGTGCTCCAAACATTGTACGGCACTCCATTTACCCGGCGCAGGGATATGTTGTAATACCGCATCTGCTTTTTCACCAAAACGATTTTCTGCTTTATATTGTATGGCTACGATTTGTTTACGCAGCCCCTGTAACAACTCACTACTTTTAACCAGGTTCATGGCATCGATATTTACTACAAAACTAGGATGGTCTGCGATAGAAAATCTTTGTGCAGATCAACATTTTATAGTTTTACGGTACTCAGTAGTTTACTGAAAGTGGCGGGATCTATGCCAAGATAAGAGGCGAGGTATTTATGCGGGATCAGCTGTAATACGTGCGGGCTGCGGGTTAACAGCTTCCGGAATTTTTGTTCTGCTGTGAATGATAGTAATTCCCGGTGCCTCTCCATTACGCCGCCCAAAGCGGCCACGGTTCCCAGTCTTACCCATCTCTCTATCAGTGGAAATTCCAGGGTAAGGCGATTAAAATCGGTATAGCTCATTCGCAGCAATTCGCTGTGTGTTAATGTTTCCAGGTACCAGGGGGAAGGGCGTTGCAATTGGAAGGAGTCCATTACACCGGAAAAGGAGCCGGTATAGGTAAACAAGAGGGTAGACTCTTTATCGCCATCGAGGCAAAAGACTCTTTGCACACCGCCAATAACGAAATAGAGATACTTTTCTACTTCACCAGCTACCGTCATTACTTCTCTGCGTTTGTACTGTACAGGCGTCCAAACAGCGGCCAGCGCTTCCCATTCGGGATCGGGGAGCGGCATGATCTGGAAGGCGGTTTTACGCAGTAGTTCGAGGTGCATATTCAAAGATAGCGAAAAGCTAAAAGCATAAAGCATAAAGCAAAATGCAGCGAAGAACATATGATGCTCTCCGCTGCATTTTGCTTTATGCTTTATGCTTTATGCTTTATCCTTTAGATATATGCTAGTATTGCCAAAGATCCTGTTCTTTATTGAAGATGCGGTCTTTGATGGCTTGTCCTTCCAGGAGGCGCATGGTACCGTCTTTAATATAGTCTTTGATCTCGCGGTTGTAGGTATTATTTTCCTTCACTACATAGCTACCGAAGAAGCGCATTTCGAAAAGGTCTTCCCAGCTGATGGTAGCAGCATCGTTGTTCTGGTTAAACACATCGTGTTTGGCCAGGATACCGCGGCAGTCAGGATAATACACCCAGAATAAAGGAATGGAGGCACGGATAGAGCCGTCTTCATTTATACGGGATACCATTGGAGCAATACCGAGTATACGAACTTTCAGGGCGGAGGCTTCTTTGTCGAACACCCAAACTTCTTTGATCTTGTACTGTTTGATGGTACGTGGATCGAAGTCATCGCGGGTAGTCACCATTTTCTCTTCGCCGGTTACCGGATCTATACTACGTACTGTTCTTTCTTCACCACTGAGTTTATTCTGGATTTCGGAAAAGGGCATTACAGTAGTAAATCGGTCATCGATAGGGCTAAAAGCTTCTACCTCTTTATTCTTGATTGCGTCCAGCAGAATATTTATAAACAGTTGATTGGAACCAGTCTCATCTTCCACATTATATTGGAAGGGGAGGTTTATCTTTTCTCTGATGTCGATTACCTGCCATACGCGTTTTTCCCAGAATCTGTCATCCTCGCGGATGTAGTCGTAGGCAATAGGCGTACGTTCTCTCGCCAGGTTTCTTTCCACCACACCATCAATACGCAATGATTTGCGGGGAGTATCCACCACCGGGGAGGTAATACCATCCGGGCGTTGAGAGGCAGGAGGAGCAGCAGGAGGCGTAACAGCATTCCCGGTAGCCGGGTTTACTACAGACGCATCTGGTGTAGGCGTAGCTGTTGTAGCAGTTCTACGGCGGGTGGTACCACCGCGGCGTTGCGCATCAGCAGCTGTTGCCAGCATTACCAGCAAAAGAGTGCACCAACCTATTCTGTTAAATATTACTGCTCGCATAATTCAGTAATTAATTGACCGTTAGTTTAATTTAAATATAGTACTCGGCATCGAACGAACAATGTTATCCGGGCCTTTCACTTTCACGTTCTCAAAAAATACTTCATCGCCTGGGCGCAGAGAGCGGATAGATCCTGCTACGTTGCCTGGGAAATAAGCTGAAGTAGCATCGCCTTCCTGGTATTCTTTGCCTTTTGCAGAAATACCTACGCGGTAACCGATTACTTCATATTTCACTCCTTCAAATTCGAAGTCTTCCAGATCAGCGCGTAAACCGCCCTGAACTTTAAAGTCTGCAGCTTTCATGCTACCACCTTTGTTAACCCCAACTTTCAGCACCGGATCCGGAACACGTTTTACACGGAATTCTTTCTGACCGAGTGATTTGGTTTTACCATCGATGTTAGCCACTACATTAATCACTGCCTTACCAGGCTGACTTACTGTAACGATATACTCACCTGAAGCGCGTTTGGTCATGTTGCCACCGCTAATAGAGGCAGACACCTGTTCTGCAGGTACACCCGCAGCAGAGATCGAAATTGGATTCTGCAAGCCGATATACAGCACGTTCATTTTGTCTGCGGAGATGGAGGTAGCCGAAGCACCTACATTATAAGTTTCTGTAAAGGGATAGGATTCAGGAGCGCCACCAGAGGGGCTAGGTAAGGTAATAGTACCGGAGATGGTTTTTTCGCCAATTCCGGATGCAGTAAAATTAACTGTTCCTAAACCTTCGTGTGCTTCAATGGTTTGACCATTTACTACGATAGTTGGATTTACCGTGGTGCTGTAGGCACCTACTGCGATGTTAGCAGTTAAGGTTTGTCCTTCCATCAGGTTTTTGGAATTCAGTGAAATGAAAGGTCTTACTTTATCAAACTTGAAAGTATTTGCTTCGATACGACCGAAGAGATAATCAATCACAGCAGATTCAGAGTTCTTGATATCATTCTGGAATTTACCCAGGATGGTTACTGCAGCAATGGTAGGTACCATGTTGAAGTGGTAGGTAGTCCAGGTTTTAGGACCGCCGCCGTGATCATCATTGGATTTGCCTACTTCTATTTTCAGTGGTAAAGTTTTTTC
This sequence comes from Chitinophaga sp., assembly GCF_036566945.1. Classification (GTDB taxonomy): domain Bacteria; phylum Bacteroidota; class Bacteroidia; order Chitinophagales; family Chitinophagaceae; genus Chitinophaga. The sequence goes on from NZ_DATCVJ010000086.1 coordinate 10,905, forward strand.
GATCTGTGCTTTAGCTTTAGGATCGTCAATATAGGAGAGGAGTTTTGTGCGCAGCTCTGTCAGCTTGCCTTCCAGCTCAGGTCCTTTTTTATTATTCTCCATTACCCGTGTAGGGGCATCCAGACCAGCTTTATCCTTAATTTCACCATGTTCGTCTTTACCGCCGCTTTCGGTGATAATGGTTTCTTTTAAGGATTGTACATAGTCAAACATGCTGGCAGACAATTTCTTTACTTCTTCCGCTTTGGCTTTGTAGGGTGCTACTTTCGCAGCATTCTCCTTCATTTGAGCCTCAAACTGATCGTAAATGAATTTGTTTTTATCTGTCAGTGATTTATTGGAAGTATTAATTGAGTTATTTACGATACTAAATGCGTTCAATATTTCGGCGGAGACGTTCAACGCGAGCATGGCCGTCAAGACCAGGTACATGATGTTGATCATCTTCTGCCTAGGATCTTTAGGTAGTGCCATAGTTTGTTTTCAGATTTAATTGATATGTGTTAATTCAAAAACTATTAGCTATACCTTATCGTCCTCCGTGCATGGCGCTCAGCATGTTACCATAAATTGAATTCAGGTTGCTGAGGTTTTTAGCGAGCAGGGAAATTTGTTCCTGTGTTTTCTTAGCATCTTCAATGCTGCCACTCATAGCGGAAGAAGCATTCTGCAGGTTGCTGTAGAACGAGTTCATTGCTTTCAGGTGGTTGTTAGTGTCCTGGAGTTCCAGTTCGTAGATAGCATTGAGGGAAGCCAGATTTTTAGTCATACCCTGCATCTGTACATGGAAGTCTTTGGTAGATTCTGATGCACTGTTGAAAGATGATACAGCAGCAGCAGCAGTAGTGTAAGCGTTAGCTACATTACCAATAGCGCTGGCAGCTTCTCTTGTTTTCTGCGTGTAATCTCCGGTTGCTGCTACCACATCGCTGATGTCTCTCATTTTGTCAACGGTAGTACCCAGTTTCTGGAAGTTTTCACTTAAGCGTTGCAGGTTAGCAGGGGTGATGTCTGCTTCCTGAAGCATTTTGTCCAGACCAGCTACTGCAGGACTGCCGGCAACTGCCACTACTTGTCCTTCAGGATGTGATGCACTGGAATCAGGCACGAAAGCGTAAACGAAGAAGATAAGCGCTTCTGTGCTCAAACCTAAGATCAAAGCGATATCCGCTCCCCGCCAGTGTTGCAGTTTAAATAATGCTCCGATAATTACTACGGAAGCCGCAATACATACGAAAAAGTTCAGCCATTTAGCTTTGTTAGGATTCATAGCCATAGGTTAAAATTTACTGGTTAAAGTGTTAATAGTTAAAGTCTGTATGGAATAGTTAATTCTCACTGATTTGCTGATAATAGTGTACATAATACAAAGGTTTCTTTGGTAGTTATATTAATACAGGCTATTACTGATTTGGTTTTTACTATCTGTGTTTGGCTCTTCTGCTCAGGGCAATGGTACATCTAAAACCTACGTATGATTTCGCACTGTCCTGATATTCATATGTCCTGGTTCCTGTTTGGAGGAAATAACCCACATCTTTCCATGATCCGCCTCTGATAGCTTTACGCTTCATTTTCAATGGTGCATCATCTGGTACATCCATTCTCAGATAAGGGTTCATATCAGACGTAAAGGAATACGCATTTTCATAAAAGATATCCGCGGTCCACTCAGCTACGTTACCGGACATGTTGTATAATCCGTAATCGTTAGGCCAGTAAGCGTCTGCACGCACCGTGTAAAATCCACCATCTTCCGGATAGTTACCACGACCAGGTTTGAAGTTGGCGAGTAAACATCCTTTCTTGTTACGGATATAATATCCACCCCAGGGGTATGGTGTTTGTTCTCTTCCGCCACGGGCTGCATATTCCCACTGCGCTTCAGAAGGCAACTGGAATTTATCTTCCGTAAACAGCTTCTTGCTGAGACGATAGTCTTCCCAGAATCTACTTCTCCATTCGCAGAAAGCCGTAGCCTGATGCCAGTTTACTCCTACTACCGGATAGTTATCAAACGCCGGGTGCCAGAAGTACATACGTGTCATCGGCTCGTTGTAGGCGTATGAGAAATCCCTTATCCAGCAAAGTGTATCCGGATAAATGGGCACATCTTTCTTTACAATAAATGTAGAACGCGGTTTACCAATATTCTCTCTCAACTTGGCTTTATCCCAGTTGAAAGTCTCCTGATGGTAAATCAGTTTACCTACATCAATATCTTTACGACCATATAACCTGTCTGCTTCGGAATACACCATTGCATCCAGTTTCTCCCAGGTTGCTTTGTCCTTCCAGGTAATCTTTTGCTTCCAATCGATAATGTCATGTCCATCATCAGATTTCACGTGCCCCAACAAAATGTGCGCGATGGAATCCTGCACCCATTGTACAAACTGGCGATACTCGTTATTGGTAATTTCCGTGGCATCCATGTAGAAACCAGAAATGGAAATTGCCTTGTTACGCGCAGTGAATGCATAGTTTACATCTTCATCACTGGGACCCATGTGAAAAGTTCCGGCAGGTATATATACCATGCCATAAGGTACAGGGGGAGCGTACTTTGGTCTCGGACTTACGCCGATCAATTGCCCTTGTGCATTTTTAGGGGTTTTACTACCGCCACAGCTGGCCAGCAGGGAAACCAGCAAAACTGCCAACAGACCTTTTACATAGTTAAGCTTCATAAGGGTAGCTTTCATCAGAATATGTTTTTTCTATTAACCAGCCTGGTGTGATTTGCCTGTATACAAGGGAACACATTTCTCATATTTCACCCGCTTTGTTTATATGAAAGATAGCAAATGTAATAATTAATTTTAATCCGTAGTGACTTTTTATACAACTTTTTCAATCCCGCTTACGACCGTTCTGTAACTAGTTTAAACGCGGCATTTAACAT